>SCUZ01000066.1 GCA_004322535.1 Rugosibacter sp. | reverse complement strand
GCGGCAGCATCAGATTTTTGATGCGCACATTGGCAAAGGTGCCGCGCACCATCACGTCGTGGTTGCCGCGCCGCGAGCCATACGAATTAAAGTCGGCGCTGGTGACACGGTGATCCAGCAGCCATTGCCCGGCAGGCGAAGTCGCGCTGATCGAACCGGCAGGCGAGATGTGATCGGTTGTTACCGAATCGCCAAAAATAGCCAGTGCGCGCGCATTGCGCAGCACAGGCGGGGCAACGGGCGACATGCCGAAGCTGTTAAAGAATGGCGGCTTGGCGATGTAGGTCGACGTGGGCCATGCATACACCTGCCCGGTGCTGGAATTGATCGCATTCCATAACACATGATCTTTCGTGAGGTCAGCATACAGTCGGCGAAAAGTGGCCGGATTCATTGCGGTCTGCATGCAGGCTTCAATCTCGCGGCTGGATGGCCAGAGGTCACGCAGCCAGACAGCCTCACCATTTTTCCCATAACCAATGGGCTCGGTCAGCGGATCTTTCTGCAGTGTACCCAGCAGCGCATACAGCACGACTAGTGGTGGCGAAGCCAGAAAGTTAGCGCGGATGTTGGGATGAATACGCGCTTCAAAGTTGCGATTGCCCGACAACACCGCCGCACCAATCAGATCGTTCTTTACTACCGCATCTTCTATCGGCATCGCCAGAGGCCCGGAATTACCAATGCAGGTGGTGCAGCCATAGCCTGCCACGTTAAAGCCCAGCTGTTCGAGATATGGCAACAAGCCGGACTGCGCCAGATATTCAGTGACTACACGCGAGCCGGGGGCAAGCGATGTCTTGACGTGCGGGCCGACATGCAGGCCACGCTCCACCGCTTTTTTGGCCAGCAAACCAGCAGCGATCATCACATTGGGGTTGGAAGTATTGGTGCAAGAAGTAATGGCCGCAATCAACACGTCACCATTGCCCACGTCCAACCCATCCTGACTTTTAAAGCGCTTCGCCAAATCCGCGGGGTTGCGCGCAAACCCATTGTCTGCCGCCGGTTTGGCAAACGTTTCGGCAAACGCGGTTTTGGCCTGGCTTAGCGGAATTCGATCCTGCGGCCGCTTAGGGCCCGCCAGCGCGGGCACAACGCCGGCAAGGTCCAGATTCAGCGTGTCTGAATAATCAATGTCACCGCGCTTAGGGATACCGAACAATCCCTGCGCCTTGAAATAGTTTTCGAAACGGGTCACTTCGGCATCGCTCCGCCCGGTGCCTTTCAAATAAGCCACGGTCAAATCGTCGACGGGAAAGAAGCCCATGGTGGCGCCATATTCGGGTGCCATATTGGCGAGTGTTGCGCGATCAGTCAGCGATAAATGTGTTGCGCCTTCACCAAAAAATTCGACGAACTTGCCGACAACTTTTTCCTTGCGCAGCATTTCGGTGATGGCCAGCACCAGATCGGTGGCGGTCACACCTTCCGGCAATTTGCCTTGCAGCTCGACGCCAACCACATCCGGCGTCAGAAAATATACCGGCTGTCCAAGCATGCCCGCTTCAGCCTCGATGCCACCGACACCCCAAGCCACCACACCCGCGCCGTTGATCATGGTGGTGTGGCTGTCCGTGCCGACCAGCGTATCGGGAAAGCACACCCCATCCCTCTGCTGCACGCCACGGAACAGGTATTCGAGATTCACCTGATGGACGATGCCTATACCCGGCGGCACCACCTTGAACGTATCGAAGGCCTGCATGCCCCACTTCATGAATTGATAGCGTTCGTGATTGCGCTCAAATTCAAATTGCATGTTGAGACGTAAAGCATCCTTACTACCATAGTGATCAACCTGTACCGAGTGATCCACCACCAGATCAACCGGCACCAGCGGCTCGATGCTTTTCGGATCGCGGCCGAGCTGCTGCGCCACCTCGCGCATCGCGGCCAGATCGCAGAGCAGAGGCACACCAGTGAAATCCTGCAACAGGATGCGTGCAACAACAAAAGGAATTTCATCCACACGCGGCGCATTCGGCTGCCAGGCCGCCAGTTGCCGCACATGGGCTTCGGTGACCTTCTTGCCATCGCAATTGCGCAATACGGACTCGAGCACAATACGGATCGAGACAGGCAAACGTCTGATGCAGCCAAGGCCTGCGGCTTCAAGCGCCGATAAATTGTAGAAACCGGATTTTTCAGCGGCGGCGCTGTTGAACTGTTGATAGCTATTGAAGAGATTATGATGCATCGAATTTCCTTATCTATTGAAGGGATGGGTCAGACCATGTTTTCTGGAATGACCCACGCGTCGAACTCGTCAGCTTGCACATACCCCGAGGCCAGCGCGGCATCTCGTAGCGACAAACCCTCGGCATGGGCTTTTTTGGCAATTGCGGCCGCCTTGTCGTAACCAATGTGCGGAGTTAATGCCGTCGCCAGCATCAAGCTGCGGCGCAATGATTCGCGAATGTGTTCCCCATTCGCTTCGACATGCCGCACTGCATGACGTTCAAAACCTTGCATGGCGTCTGCCAGCAGTCGGGTACTGTGCAAAAAGTTGTAGGCAATTAAGGGTTTGAATACATTGAGCTCGAAGTTTCCCAAAGCACCGCCAATATTCAGCGCCACATCATTGCCCAGCACCTGCGCAGCAACCATGGTAAGTGCCTCGCATTGCGTCGGGTTCACTTTGCCCGGCATGATGGAGCTGCCGGGCTCATTTTCGGGCAATTGCAATTCCCCCAGACCCGCGCGCGGCCCACTCGCAAGCCAGCGAATGTCATTGGCAATTTTCATCAACGCTGTAGCCAGGGTTTTCAGTGCGCCATGCGCAAACACCAACGGCTCGTGACCGGCAAGCGCCGCAAACCGATTACTCGCACACGTCCATGAAAGCCCCGTACAGGCAGTCAATTCCGCTACGGCACGGGCGGCAAATTGCGGATGGGCATTGAGCCCGGTGCCGACCGCCGTGCCCCCCAGCGCTAACGCAAAAAGCTCATTTTGCGCAGCGCCAATGGCCCGCTCGGCGATCTCGAGTTGTGCTGCATAGCCAGAAAATTCCTGTCCCAGCGTGAGCGGTGTCGCGTCCTGCAAGTGGGTGCGGCCCAGTTTGACAATATGCGCAAAGGCCTGCGATTTTTCATGCAGAGTTTGCCGCAGTTGACGCAACGAGGGCAGTAGCGATTTTTCTAGCTGCGCTACCGCCGCTACATGCATCGCGGTGGGAAACACATCATTGGATGATTGACAGCGATTGACGTGATCATTCGGATGCACACTGCGCTGCATGCCACGCACACCGCCCAATAGCTCTGAAGCACGATTCGCCATGACCTCATTCACGTTCATGTTGGTTTGCGTGCCCGAACCGGTTTGCCAGACAGACAAGGGAAACTCGTCCGGCCATTGCCCATTGAGAATCTCATCTGCTGCGCCGACAATCGCCTGCGCTATGCGTGGCTCGACCTCGCCGAGGTGTGCATTGGCCAGCGCTGCCGAACGCTTGACCAACACCAGCGCATCAATGAGTTCCCCCGGCATGGTGTCTTTGCCAATGGCAAAGTATGCCAGTGAGCGCTGCGTTTGCGCACCCCACAACCGTTCATTCGGCACATCGATTGCGCCTAAGGTATCCGTTTCCGTGCGGTAGTAGCTCATGTCTTTTATGGCCACAAATCTATGGCGAGGTCAAAAGACATACCCGCCATAAAGTGGCTTGCTCATAAGCTACTTTTTGGGCAGCGTCGCCCCACCTTGTCCACCACCAAACGGCACGGCCGGAGCGACCGGTTTGGTTTTATCTTTTTTGGGTTTTTTCTGCTCGCGATTACTGCGCATTTGTCCTTTGGCCATGAGAGTTCTCCTGAAAAATTGGGGTGAATAAGCAACACACGCGGCGCCATTCGCTACGAGGAAACGCTACAAAAATCATGCTCTGCCAAATTGCTGTGCCATTGCTGAATACTACGCCTAATCAACCTCTATGGTACGTCCGGCGCATTCAACCCCAGCGCTAACCAACCGGCCAGACCCAAGGTGCGTAACGTCGCCATGTTCTGCTCATAAATAGCGGCGGTATCAGGAAATGCCCGGATCGCACGCGCCAGGCTTTCCTCACGCAAAAGATGCAAGACAGGATATGGCGAACGATTGGTAAAGTTGCTGATGTCGTTTATCTCAGTGTCAGCAAATCGATACTGCGGATGAAAACTGGCGACCTGAATCACACCGGTGAGTCCCTGCACTTTCAAGGCAATCTCCACCAAATCGAGAAAGTCGGCAAAATCTGTAAATTTCGCCAGCGCATAGGGAAGGATCAGCAAGGTGGTGTCCACGTTTTCCGGCTTTGCCGCAACCAAGGTGCGCAATTCACGCTCCAGATCGTCGAGTACCGCATCGCTGGCTTGTGCGCTACTGACGGCATAGCGCACTTGGCGCTTGGCATGCACCGTTTTTGCAAATGGGCAAAGATTCAGGCCAATGACCGCGCGCTCCAGCCATCGCTGCGTGGCAGTGATCACTTCGCCATGAGTGGGCTTAACAAATGAGGAACACATAGAAAACACCCATGAACGCCCATGACCCGCCCAGGAAAAACCTTGGCGTGGGCGATGGCGCGTAGCTTACAGCACTTCGGCTGCGTGATCTGCTAATCGTGAACGCTCACCTCGTTGCAGCGTAACGTGGCCTGAATAGGCCCACCCTTTGAAACGATCCACCACATAGGTGAGCCCCGAGCTTCCTTCGGTGAGATACGGGGTATCAATCTGGGCGATATTGCCCAGGCACACTACTTTGGTACCCGGGCCTGCGCGCGTGATCAGCGTCTTCATCTGCTTGGGCGTCAGATTTTGCGCTTCGTCGATGATGAGAAACTTATTTAAAAATGTACGACCTCTCATGAAATTAAGCGATTTGACTTTGATGCGGCTACGAATCAGATCCATCGTGGCCGCTCGCCCCCAATCGCCACCGTAGGTGCTACCAGACGCGCCACCGGACATACCGGCAGGATCGATGGAAGGATTATTCAGCACGTCAAGATTATCTTCCAGCGCCCCCATCCAGGGGGTCATTTTTTCCTCTTCTGTTCCCGGCAAAAATCCGATGTCTTCGCCCACGGGAACAGTCACCCGAGTAATGATAATTTCAGAAAACCGCTTGGTTTCCAAAGTCTGCGCTAAGGCAGCAGCTAACGTCAATAATGTTTTTCCAGTCCCTGCCTGACCCAGCAAGGTAACAAAATCGATGTCTGGATTCATCAGCAGATTCAAGGCGAAATTTTGCTCGCGATTTCTGGCTAAAACACCCCATACGGCATTTTTTCCATGACTGTAATCGGTCAGCGTTTCCAGTTCCACCGTCTTGCCAGCGCCGACTTTTACCCAGGCCTGAAAAGACTGTGGCTCATCCTGCCAGACAAATTCATTCACTAGCAAACCAGGACACAGCGGGCCCTGAACGCGGTAATAGGTGCGGCTATCTTTTTTCCATGACTCCAGGCCCTTGCCATGCGTTTCCCAGAAATCGGGCGGCAGCTCACTCGTGCCGGTGTAGAGCAGATCAGTGTCTTCAAGTACTTTATCATTAAAGTAGTCCTGCGCTTCCAAACCCAGGGCGCGCGCCTTGATGCGCATGTTGATATCTTTGGAAACCAGGATCACCGGCCGCTTGGGAAATATCTGGCCGAGATGCATTACCACGCCGATGATCTGGTTATCGGCCTTGGCGGTAGGTAGCGCGGTGGGCAATACGCTGTTGATCGCCTCCGTCTGCAAAAAAAGATGTCCCGTGGCCAGCCCGCGCGACACCTCACCCAGAGGAATACCTGCGGCCATGTTGTGCTCGGTACCGCTCACAATTTCATCCAGCATGCGGCTTGCTTGGCGCGCATTGCGCGCAACTTCTGTCATGCCTTTTTTATTGGCATCCAATTCTTCTAACACCATCATGGGCACGAAAATGTCATGCTCTTCAAACCGGTAGAGCGACAGGGGATCGTGCATCAACACATTGGTGTCAAGCACGAAAAGTTTGGTAGTGGCTTTTTTTACGGTTGTTCCACGCTTTGCATTCATAGCCACCTCAAAGTTGTCAAGATGAACTCACGATAGCGGCCCTGGCGATTGGGCAAGATGTGGATGAAAGGGCAGATTTCGCCCTTGATCAATGATTAAAGTTTCATCACCGTGTCAAGAACCGTAGCAGCATTGCCATCGGCCTTGGTGGCCCGCCATTCGTGACGCAACACGCCGGTTGCATCAATCAGGAAAGTACTGCGTTCAATGCCCAGCACTTTTTTTCCATACAGCATTTTGTTTTTAACGACATCGAACATGCGGCACACTGTACCTTCAATGTCAGAAATCAATTCGAATGGTAAACCAAACTTGACCTTGAAGGTCTCATGTGACTTGAGCGAGTCACGCGAAACACCGAAAACAACACAGCCTGCCTTGATAAATTCAGCATGCAAATCGCGAAACTGTTGCGCCTGTGTTGTGCAGCCGGGGGTATTGTCCTTGGGG
Organism: Rugosibacter sp.; assembly: GCA_004322535.1. Lineage (GTDB taxonomy): Bacteria > Pseudomonadota > Gammaproteobacteria > Burkholderiales > Rhodocyclaceae > Rugosibacter. The sequence goes on along the minus strand of SCUZ01000066.1, from coordinate 39,395 downwards.
TAGAAATACAACACAACAGAATGTCCAAGATGGGCAGACAACATAAAGTCACCGCCTGTTGCCGGGGCTGTAAATTCAGGCACAGCCAGGCCGACAATCGAGGGTTGCGTGGCTGCCATAGCGGCAGATGTCGATGCCGACGTAGAGGTGAACGTAGAAATAACGTGGTTCATGCAGCTTCCTTCCATGGTAGTAAAAATTCCTCGCCCTGCACCATCAAGGTGCCGGAACGACCGGGCACTTCACCGCGGATCATTTCATGGCGAGGCAGCTTTGCCAGGTCAAGCGTGTCGCACATCTGTCCGAGCGAAATCAGTTGATAACCTTGTTCGCGCCAACCGTTAAGTAAGCGCGCCAATGTGGCGCCGAGTTTTAAGCCTTCGAGTTCGGCATGCAGTGTGAATACGTGATCTTTGGGCTCGGTCGCGGTTGAGCGCAGCAACCGCTGATGCACGTTGTCACTCGTCAAGCCCTCTGTGCCGATCAGTTCATCCAGTGTCGGCAGCGTAGTCGGCAATTGCGGACATAAAACAACTTCTGCATTCCATACCGGCATGAAGGGATGGCTGCCGCGACAATCCGACGCCCAGTGGTAACCCAGCCGTTGCGTCATGCGCAACGCATGAGGATTCATCTGCCAACCTGCCGCGCCCGCGCCTTGTGCCGCGACACCAAACGTTTCAAGGTAGCGAGCATGGGCATGGCGCATCTCATTTTCAGTCCACGCCGCATCCGCTTTTGTCACGCCATCTTGCCATTTGACATGATCCCAGCAATGAATGGCTGTCTCAAACCCCGCATCACGCGTGGTTCGCATCACGTCTGCCCCGCGGCAGCCAATATTCGGGCCGGGCAGCAATGTACCGTACATCAGCGTCTTGATACCATAGTGCTCGACTACGGATGTGCGTTGCACTTTTTTCATGAAACCGGGACGTAGCGCGCGGCGAATGGCGCGGCCGGTATGGTCTGGCCCCATCGAAAACAGGAAACTGGCATTGGCCTCGTGTTGCTGCAAAAGCTCAATCAGCCGAGGCACGCCTTGCAAAGTGCCCCGCAAAGTATCCACATCAATTTTTAGCGCCAACTTCATCGCCACTTAATCCATCAATTGACGTGCGGCAGCAACATCATGGCGATAGGCCTCGAAAATACTGCGCAAGGCATCGGCAAATTCCACTTTCGGTTCCCAATCCAGGTCTGCCATGGTATTGCTGATTTTTGGCACACGGTGCTGGGTGTCTTGGTAGCCTGCCCCATAGTATTCGCCCGAGGTCGTTTCCAGCACCGTCACTTTGGCGGCAGTCTCTGCGTATTCGGGAAACTGTTTGGCCAGATCAAGCATCATGGTCGCCAGATCACGCACCGAGTAATTATTCTTCGGGTTGCCAATGTTGTAAATCTTGCCGTTCGCAACACCATCTTTGTTAGCAATGATTTTCATCAAGGCATCTATGCCATCGGTCACATAAGTGAAAGAGCGTTTTTGCGCGCCACCATCCACCAGTTTAATTGGCTCACCACGCACGATATGCCCAAGAAACTGGGTGATGACCCGTGAGCTGCCTTCTTTGGGCGTGTGGATCGAATCCAGCCCCGGTCCGATCCAGTTAAAGGGACGGAACAGTGTGTAGTCCAATCCTTCTTGCTGGCCGTAAGCGTGGATCACGCGATCCATCATTTGTTTAGCGCAAGAATAAATCCAGCGTGGCTTGTTGATCGGGCCCAGCACCAAATTGGAATTTTCCGGGTCAAATTCGGCATCTTGGCTCATGCCGTAAACTTCTGACGTAGAGGGGAAAATCACTCGTTTCTTGTACTTCACTGCATGGCGGATAATTGGCAAGTTGGCTTCAAAATCCAGTTCAAAAACCCGCAGCGGCTCTTTAACATAGGTGGCCGGTGTGGCAATCGCCACCAGCGGCAGGATGACATCGCACTTTCTGACGTGATATTCGATCCATTCCCGATTAATCATGATGTCGCCTTCAAAAAAATGAAAGCGGGGGTTAGCCATCAACTCAGTGACACGCTCTGAGTTCATGTCCATGCCGTATACCTCCCAGTCGGTGGTATCCATGATGCGTTGGGAAAGGTGATGGCCAATGAAACCATTGATGCCGAGAATGAGGATTTTTTTCATAGCAAAGAAACCGTGGGCGTACCGAAAATCGCGTTGAGCGGATGACTGGTAGCGGCTGAAAGGAAAGAACCTGCGAATTCTACCGCGAGCAAGCATAAAACTTGTCCATCACCGCATTCGGCGTACCAGCGACCATCGTGTGCAAACAGTGTGGGTTGACCATAGACAACACCCGTGCCACGCTGCCCCTGAGGATGCAGCGAACGCAGCACGCGCATGCGGCCTTGCGGCACATCAAAAAACGCACCAGGATACGGTGGTGCAACGGCGCGAATCAGGTTGTGCACAACTGCTGCGGGCTGATGCCAGTCAATCCGCCCGTCTTCTGCGCAACGGCCGCCAAAGTAGCTGCCCGCAGCAAGGTTCTGCGGCCGGGGCTTGACGCGGCTGGCAATCAGATCAGGCAGTACGTGGTCAAGCGCCAGCTCGGCAGCAAACGTCACTTTGGCAAATACTTCGCCTGCTGTGTCATCGGGCAAAATCGGGACGGCTTGTTGCGCCACGATGCCACCGGCATCGGGCTTTTCGAGCATTTGGTGCAACGTAGCACCGGTTTCGCGTTCGCCGTGAATGAGGGCCCAATTCACTGGCACGCGACCACGATATTTAGGCAGTAACGAGCCATGCATGTTGTAAGCGCCCTGCCGAGGCAAAGCCAAGAGCGGTGCTTTTAGCATCTGCCGGTAGTAGAACGAAAACAAAAAATCCGGCTCCAGCGCGGCGAGCTCGGCAACCAGCGCCGGATCGTTTGGATCATCCGGCGTGATCACCGGAAGGCTGTACCGCGCAGCCAGTTCGGCTACGCTGTCGAACCAGATTTCCTCATCAGGATTATCGCGATGAGTAATGACCTGCACCACCTCGACGCCATGCGCGAGCAGTACCGCCAGGCAGCGCACGCCGACATTGTGATAAGCAAAAACAATAGCGCGTGCCATTGTTTGCTATTCCTCTTTCTCCAGCAGCGCTTCAATCAGATAGCGCGGCCGAAGGCGGACTTGCTGGTAGATGCGTCCGATATATTCACCCAAGAGACCAATGCCGAATAGCGCCAAGCCAATAAGGAAGAACATCAGCGCAAACAGTGTGAATAGGCCTTCGGCTTCCGGCCCGACAATCAGGCGACGCACAATCAACAACACAAACAGCGTGCCGGAGCCCAGCGCAATCAGCATTCCCAGCATGGAAAACCATTGCAACGGTACCAACGAAAAACCGGTCATCAAATCAAAGTTAAGGCGAATCAGGCTATAGACCGAATATTTCGAATCACCCGCAACACGCTCTTCGTGTTCGACCATCACCTCGGCCGGATTGCGCGCAAAGGTATAGGCCAGCGCCGGGATGAAGGTGGCGACCTCTTTACAACTGTTGATGGCATTAACCACGTTACGCGAATACGCGCGCAGCATGTTGCCCTGATCGGTAATGCGGATGCGGGTGATTTTTTCACGCAGATGGTTCATCGCCCTCGAAGCCCAGGTACGAAACAGGCTATCCTGCCGTTTTTTGCGAATGCTGCCGACATAATCATGGCCTTCATGCATCTTGGCGACCAGCTTGCCGATTTCCTCAGGCGGGTTTTGCAGATCGGCATCCAGCGTAACGATGATCTCGCCCCGGCAGTGCTCAAAGCCCGCCATGATGGCCATGTGCTGGCCTGCATTAGCGGCCAGCAAAATGGCACGGGTGACATCGGGCCGCCGTGCAAACTGTTCGCGCAGCAAGGCCGCCGAGCGGTCACGGCTGCCGTCATTCACAAAAACAATTTCATAAGTTTCACCCAGGGCATCCAGCGCTGGATAGATGCGGGCGAACAGCGCAGGCAACCCGGCTTCTTCGTTATAGACGGGAATGACAACAGAGAGGATAGGCGTAATCATGTGTTTTGAGCTCAAGCGAGCGGTTGAGTCAACGTTTGCATCAATGCGGCGCAAACGCGATCGACATCCGCATCCTGCATGGCCGGGAACAATGGCAGCGTGACAATTGCCGCGCCGATACGCTCGGCCTGCGGAAAGTCACCCGGTTTAAATCCCATGGCGCGATAAAGTGAGAATAGATGCAGCGCCGGATAATGCACACCGATGCCAATGCCTTTTTCCCGCATGCCGGCAATGAATGCGCCACGATCAGTGCCGTCAGGCAGCAGTACCTGAAACATGTGCCAGTTGCTGTTGGCAAAATCGGCCAGCGGAAGTTGCAGACCCAGCGTACGGTCTAAACCTGCAAGATAACGTTGCACCAACTCCCGACGACGGGCGGTGAATTCATCGAGCCGTTTTAACTGGCCCAGGCCTATGGCAGCGGCGATGTCGGTCAGGTTGAATTTTCCGCCAAGCACATCCACGTCCATGCCGCCATCAGCAAAGCGCTGAAAGCCTTGCAAACGCAGGCGCTCGCATAACGCAGGATCAATATCATCAGGCAGTACCAGCGCGCCACCTTCGCCGGTAGTGATATTTTTGTTGGCATGAAAACTGAAGGCGACAAAATTCTGACCGGTGCCGATTCGTTGCCCATTCCAGGTTGCTCCAAAGGATTGCGCTGCATCTTCGATAACGCGCAGCGGGTGTTTTCCGGCAATCGCGTACAGCCGGTCACGATCAACCGGCAGGCCGGCGAGGTCGACTGGAATGATGGCCTTGGTCTGTGGCGTGATGCGCGCAGCAAGTTGATCAAGATCGATGTTGCGCGTTGCCGGATCGACATCGACAAAAACCGGCGTGGCACCCACTTCGAGGATGACATTCGCGGTAGCAACCCAGGTCAGCGGTGTGGTAATCACCGCATCACCAGCGCCGACTTTTGCCAGGCGCAACGCCACTTCGAGTGCAGCGGTGCCGGAACTAAAGGCGCGTACCGGGCGTCCGCCGCAATAGGCGGAGAGCGCAGCCTCGAATGCCTGCACTTGCGGGCCGCTGGTCAGCCAGCCAGAACGCAGCACATCGGCCACAACAGCAATCGTTTCTTCGTCTATCGTTGGCCGGGTAAAAGGCAAAAAATCGTTCATGACCGCGTCACCAAAATCACCCCAATAACAATCACGCCGATGCCCAACAACTTTTGCGCCGCCAGCGCCTCACCAAACCATTGCCAGGCGACGAACGCGTTGATGGCATAACCAATGGATAGCATCGGGTAGGCAATGGAAACCGGCACGCGTGAGAGCGCCATGATCCACACCACCAGACTGACGGCGTAACAAACCATGCCGCCCATAATGAACGGCTGAAAGGCAAGTTTCATCCCAATGGGCAGAATGTTATTGATATGAAATTCAAAATGGCCGACAGCGTTGGTGCCTGCCTTGAGCAAGAGCTGAGCAGCGGCGTTAAGCAGCACGCCAGTGAGAATAAGTGCAAAACTGATGGCGTTCATGGTTTCCTGACGATAACGCGACGCAAGTCGCGCGTGACTTCAATCATTGGCAATCTCTGTGCTGCAAGTTGCTTCCAAGTATCCACTGGCATCAGCGCCCAGGCAGCAGGTGCCTGACGCCAGGCTGCAACAAAACCATTGATGTCCGGAATGAATTTTTGCGGCTCCTGGCGAATGCCAAAGCCCAGCTCATCCTTGTAGTCGACCATGGTCGTTGTGCGTTGCAGGTAGAACTGAAAACTCTGATCATAGGTATTCACGCTGTAGAAGGGAACATTCGGCGGCACCTGCGACCGAATTTGCAGGGCGATATCATGTGCCGAATTGACCGCACCAAACGCATCATGCCCGAGAATGATCGCTTGCCCGCTGAAAAAACTGGCAGCAGCAAGCGCCCCTATCGCCGACAGGGGATGTTTGCGTGCGAGAAAAAATGCCGCAACACCACCCACCAAAAATAATGCGGCGGCCGCATACAGCCAGGGCTGGTAGATTCGATAGATAGCTTCCATTTCCAGCGTTGCGGCGCGATGAATAACCAAGGGCACGAAAAACAGGCCCATCAGGCCAATACCCCCGGAAAACAAGGCGTCACCGATATGGCGCTGTTTTGTCGTCAACCTGCCCAAATGCAGGGCGGCCAGCGCGGCCAGCGCAGGGAAAATGGGCAAGATGTAGGACGCCAGCTTGGAATCGGAAACCGAGAAAAAGAGAAACACCAGCACAACCCATACCAGTAAAAAGCGCTGCGGCTGAAAGCGTTGGCTGACGTTCCTGGAAAATCCGGCCTTCAGGCCTGGCAACAAACTGCCCAGCCAGGGCAGCATGCCGATCATCAGGATCGGAATGAAATACCACATCGGCTCGTAGCGATGATGCACTTTGGTGAGGAAGCGCTGAAGATGCTCATGGATAAAAAAGAAATTAGCAAACTCCGGATTAACGAGCGATACGGCAATAAACCACGGCGCAGTAATAAACAACAGAAGCGTCAGCCCGCGCCAAGGGCGGATGCGGGCAATGAATCCCCAGTCACGCTGCCACACGGTGTAAAGCACCACGGTGGCGGCCGGCAGGACGATGCCGATCAAGCCTTTGGAGAGTGTCGCCAACGCCAATAATGCCCAAGCGCCATCCTGCCAGCGCCGACTTTCGGCTGGCGTCGCGTCATCTCGCTGCGCCAGACAAAGCGCAAAAACTGCCGCCGCGAGAAAAGCGCTTACGCCCATATCCAGCGTGTTGATATGGCCGATCAAATTCCACAACAAGCTGCTGGCGAGCACCGCACCGGCAATCCATCCGGTGGTCGGATTGAACAACCGGCCTGTTGCGGCGATGGTGAAAAGTATGCCGAAAAATCCGGTCAGCGCAGACCACAGTCGCGCTGTCCATTGATGCTCGCCAAACAGCGTAAAGGCAGTCGCCGTAGCCCAGTACTGCAAGGGGGGCTTTTCAAAATACTTGAGATCATTCAGGCGCGGCGTCAGCCAGTCACCACTGGCCACCATTTCACGCGAGATCTCGGCATAGCGGCCTTCATCAGGGTCAATCAGGCGACGATATTCGATGCTGCCAAACCACAACACAGCGAAAATCAATCCCAGCAGAAACCCGTAACGGCGGCGCAAGGGCTGGATCATGCAGCTTCCACAATGATGGCCGCAGCAACCTCACGGCCTTCGGCCATCAGGATGTTATAGGTGCGGCAGGCGGCAAAACTATCCATTACTTCAACACCGATGTGGCGCTCAATCAACGGCCGCAACAGAGCGGGAGCGGGAAATCGCTGGCGCAGCCCGGTGCCCAAGAGCACAATCGAGTGATTCAACCCCGCCAGAATATCCAGATCCTCTGCACACAGGGCATCCAGCGAAACAGGCGACCAGTCTTCAATCAGGCGTTGCGGAGTGAGAATGAAACTGCGCGATAACTTGCGCGCCCCAACAGAAATACCCGTTGCATCGTAGGCGGTAATGGCCAGCAAACTAGTCGGTGCAGCGGATTGGAGTTTCATCAGGCAAAGACAGTCAGGTTAAATCAGCGTTAGCATCCGTCATAATGGGCGCACTTGAATAAAGCGATAAGGGTGCGCAAATCTTAATTTGCGGCACAGTAACCGCTTTGGGTAAAATTATACATTTCCTGTTGCCGGCTTAGTCGGTAGCCTCTTGCAGAAAGGACGGTTGCGCATGCAGCCTGTAACAAAATCCGCCAAGCTCAACAACGTCTGCTACGACATTCGCGGGCCTGTACTCGAGCGCGCAAAGCAGATGGAAGAAGAAGGCCACAAGATCATCAAGCTCAACATCGGCAATCTGGCCTCGTTCGGCTTTGACGCACCCGAGGAAATCCAGCAGGACATGATACTCAACCTGCCCAATGCGGCCGGTTATACCGATTCCAAAGGCATTTTCTCGGCGCGCAAGGCAGTGATGCATTACACCCAGCAAAAGCACATCAAGGGTGTCACCATCGAAGATATCTACATCGGCAATGGTGCTTCCGAACTGATCGTGATGGCCATGAACGCCCTGCTCAACAATGGCGACGAGGTCCTCGTGCCCGCTCCTGATTACCCGTTGTGGACGGCCGCCGTGAGTCTTTCGGGCGGCACGCCACGGCATTATCTGTGTGACGAGGGCACTGGCTGGCTGCCGGATCTGGATGATATTCGCGCAAAAATCACATCCAGTACGCGTGCCATTGTGGTCATCAACCCGAACAACCCGACGGGCGCGCTGTATCCCGACGATCTACTCAAAGAGATCGTTGAAATCGCGCGCACACACGATCTGATCATCTACGCGGATGAAGTCTATGACCGTGTGCTCTATGAGGATGCAACGCATACCTCTATCGCGGCATTATCGGAAGATGTGCTCACCGTCACTTTTAACAGCCTGTCCAAAAACTACCGCGCCTGCGGCTATCGTGCGGGCTGGATGATCGTGTCGGGCGATAAAAAAGCGGCACAGGATTACATCGTGGGACTTGATATGCTGTCTTCAATGCGCCTGTGCGCCAACGCGCCGGGCCAATGGGGAATCCAAACGGCATTGGGTGGCTATCAAAGCATTGATGATCTGGTGGCTCCCGGGGGACGCATGCGTCGTCAGCGCGACATCGCTTATGAGCTGATTACTGCCATTCCAGGTGTCACCTGTGTCAAGCCGCAAGCCTCGCTGTATATGTTCCCGCGTCTGGACCCAAAAATTTATCCGATTACGGATGACCAGGAGTTCATCTCTGAACTCCTGGTGGCTGAAAAAGTATTACTTGTGCAGGGTAGCGGTTTTAACTGGCCGCATTCTGACCACTTTCGTCTCGTCTTTTTACCGCATGAAGATGATCTCCGCGATGCCATAGGCCGCATCGCACGTTTCTTGGATTCTTATCGTACCCGTCATGGCAAATAACTCGAATAAAGTAAAAGAAATCATGCAGCCGATGAATGTCGGCCTGCTCGGCACCGGCACCGTCGGTGGCGGCACATTTACCGTACTGACGCGCAACGAGGCAGAAATTACCCGCCGCGCCGGGCGGCCGATTCGCATCACGCAAGTAGCGGATAAAAATACTACTCTAGCCAAGCAAGTAACCGGCGGTAAAGTGGCGGTCACCGATGATGCCTTTGCGGTAGTCTCCAATCCAGAAATCGATATCGTCGTCGAACTCATTGGCGGCTACGGTGTAGCGAAAGATCTGATCATGCTTGCCATTGCCAACGGCAAGCATGTGGTCACTGCTAACAAAGCGTTGCTGGCCGTGCATGGCGATGAGATATTCGCTGCAGCCCAAGCTCGTGGCGTGATTGTCGCCTTTGAAGCGGCAGTTGCCGGTGGTATCCCTATAGTCAAGGCGGTGCGCGAGGGATTAACGGCTAATCGTATCGAGTGGATTGCCGGCATCATCAATGGCACCACAAACTTCATTCTCTCTGAAATGCGCGACAAGGGACTCTCGTTTGCCGAGGCGCTGGAAGACGCCAAGCGCCTGGGTTATGCCGAAGCGGACCCCACGTTTGATGTCGAGGGCATCGACGCAGCACACAAAATCACCATCCTCTCTGCGCTGGCCTTTGGTATTCCCATGCAGTTTGACCGCGCGCATATCGAAGGCATCAGCCAGCTGGAAGCAGACGATATTCGCTATGCCGAGCAGCTAGGCTACCGCATCAAACTACTGGGCCTGACCCGTCGTCGCCCCAATGGGGTGGAGTTGCGCGTGCATCCGACGCTCATCCCCGCCAAACGACTCATTGCCAACGTCGAAGGCGTCATGAATGCCATCTTGGTGCAAGGCGATGCCGTCGGTGCCACCTTGTATTACGGCCGTGGCGCAGGCGCAGAACCCACCGCTTCAGCGGTCATTGCTGATCTTGTGGATGTCACCCGCATGCATACCGCCGACCCGGAACACCGCGTGCCTCATCTCGCATTTCAACCGGGTGCCGTCCAGGACACCTTGGTGTTACCGCTATCTGAAATTGAAACCAGCTACTACCTGCGCCTGCGTGTGGAAGACAAATCTGGCGCGCTGGCGGACATCACGCGGATTCTGGCTGACCAAACCATCTCGATTGACGCCATGATCCAGCGCGAACCCAATGAGGGCGAATCGCAAACGGATATCATTATCCTCACGCATGTGACAGTCGAGAAAAACATCGATGCCGCTATCGCGAAAATCGAGGCATTGCCTGTAATAAAGAAAAAAGTGATACGCCTGCGCATGGAAGCGCTGGGTTGAGTAAGTATTGAGCAAGTAGTTAGATAGTGGGTTGCATATCGCTTCATTGACGGCATCAATGAAGCGAATCAGCGGTTTGAATAGGTCACACACTGGAATTTAGCGCTATGATCCCACCTCTGTATCTGCATCCAGAATGTTTTAACGGCTCCGAGCGGCTAGAAAATCTCGGATATTTTATTTTCAGGAGGAATAAAAATGGCAGTGGTAACTGAACTAGGTTATTTAGGCTTTGGCGTTTCAAATATGGACGCTTGGCGTGAATACGCCAGCAAAGTCATGGGGCTGGAAGTTTTTGACGAAGGTGAGGAAGATCGTTTTTACATTCGGATGGACTACCAGCATCACCGCATTACCGTGCATAACAGTGGCACAGACGATCTGGACTACGCAGGCTGGCGTGTTGCCGGACCAGAAGAATTTGATCAGATGATGGCCCAGTTAACGGCTGCCGGCGTCAAATTCCAACGCGGCACGGAAGCCGAATGTGCCGAGCGTAGCGTGCTCGATCTGTTGAAGTTTCTTGATCCGGGTGACAACCCAACAGAAATTTATCATGGCCCCCGCATCGATTTTCACAAACCATTCCATCCAGGCCGCGGTATGCATGGTCGCTTCTTGACCAAACAACAAGGTTTGGGACATATTATCATTCGTCAAACTGACACCCAGAAAGCTTATCGTTTTTACACAGATGTTCTGGGCATGCGCGGTTCGGTTGAGTATCATCTGCAAATCCCGCAAATCGGCATTACGGCCAAACCCATTTTTCTGCATTGCAATGATCGGGATCACTCCGTCGCTTTCCTGGGCGGTCCCGCAGCAAAACGCATTAACCATCTGATGCTGGAAGTCGACAATATCGACGATATTGGCCAGACTCACGATATTGTCCGTGACCTGAATATTCCAGTAGCCGTTAAGCTGGGCAAGCATGCCAACGATCAGATGTTCACTTTCTATTCAGTGAATCCTTCCGGTTGGCTATTTGAGTACGGTGGCGTTGGCCGTACAGCGTCCCATCAGTCGGAGTACTATGAGTACGACATGTGGGGCCACGACAATGATGCACCTGGCTATGGACTGGATCTCAGATTGCGCTATGACTGGACCAACTTTCTGAAAAAATGAGCGTGTAAAATAAACGTTATTCGCAATAAAACTAAAAGGCCGGGTAACACCGGCTTTTTTATCTTCTTGCCATCAGCTAACCATCATGAAATACATCTCGACACGTGGCGTATCTGCCAACCAGTCTTTTTCCGACATTCTGCTGGGCGGATTGGCACCCGATGGCGGGCTGTATTTGCCAGAGTACTATCCGCAAGTCGCCGACCAGCTCAATGACTGGCGCTCGCTCGATTATGCCGAACTTGCCTTCCGTATTATCAGTCTGTTTATCGACGACATTCCGGCAGCGGATTTACGTGCCATCTGCAAGAAAACCTACACTGCAGAAACCTATGGTTATTGCCGCTTAGGGCGTAACGCGGAAGACATCGTTCCACTCACTTCACTGACGCCAGACTTTCATTTACTGGAGCTGTCCAACGGGCCAACACTTGCCTTTAAGGATATGGCCATGCAACTCCTTGGCAATCTGTTTGAGCATGTTCTGGATAAACGCGGTGAAACAATCAACATTCTTGGCGCAACATCTGGAGATACGGGCTCAGCAGCTGAATATGCCATGCTCGGCAAGCACAATGTACGCGTCTTTATGCTCTCGCCGAGTGGAAAAATGAGTACCTTTCAGCGCGCGCAGATGTATTCGCTCAATGAACCGAATATTTTCAATATTGCTGTGGAAGGCATGTTTGACGATGCACAAGATATCGTCAAAGCTGTCTCCAATGATGCTGAATTCAAGACACGCTACAAAATCGGCGCAGTCAACTCAATCAACTGGGCGCGCGTCGCGGCGCAGATTGTGTATTACTTCAAAGGTTATTTTGCGGCGACGCAATCGAATGATGAAAAAGTCGTATTCAGCGTGCCGTCGGGAAATTTTGGCAACATCTGCGCCGGTCATGTGGCACGCATGATGGGACTGCCGATTGCGCGGCTCATCTTGGCCACCAATGAAAACAATGTGCTCGACGAATTTTTTCGCAGCGGCATTTATCGGCCACGCACCTCTTCCGAGACGCACGTGACATCCAGTCCTTCAATGGATATTTCCAAGGCCTCGAATTTCGAGCGTTTTGTGTTTGATCTGGTAGGTCGTGATGCGGCAGTTGTACGTGAATTATGGCAATCGGTCGATGCAGGTGGTGCCTTTGATCTCAACGCAACCCCGTTCATGGCGCATCTGCCTGAATTTGGCTTTGTCTCTGGCAGCAGCTCGCATGCCGATCGGCTGGCAACGATTCGTGATGTCTGGCAACGCCATCAGTTGATGATAGACCCGCATACTGCGGATGGTGTGAAAGTGGGGCGTGAGCATGGCATCTCGGGTCTATCCACCATCGTGCTGGAAACTGCGCAGGCGGTAAAGTTTGCCGAAACCATACGCGAGGCACTCCATCGCGAACCCTTGCGGCCTTTCTCGCTCGAAGGTATCGAATCACTGCCGCAGCAAGTCACTGTCATGACAGCAGATGTCGAGTCAGTTAAAGCCTTTGTTGCCGCACGCTGTTGATGTTAATCCGCAATTAACCCCTATCAGCTCGCCAAAGACGACATGTTAAAATCGCCCCCCATATCATGCTGGCCTCGCCCGCTGACTTGAGGCCTTGATCCTTCTGCCCTCCCCTATTCTTCGCTTGCCATGACACATACTGCGCTTACTGCACTTTCCCCTTTGGATGGCCGCTATGCGGCAAAGGTTGACAACCTGCGGGCCCATTTTTCTGAATTTGCACTGATCCGCACGCGGGTGCGAGTTGAAGTGGAATGGCTCAAGACACTGGCTGCCGCAGCAGAGATTACAGAGTGCCAATCACTCTCCGCTGCTTCAATTGCTGAATTAAATCAAATCAACGAAGTTTTTTCGTTGGATGATGCGGCTGCCATCAAGGCCATCGAGTTGCGCACGAATCATGATGTCAAAGCCGTTGAGTACTGGCTAAAAGAACGCTGCGCCAATAATTCCGAAGTCATGCGTATCACTGAGTTCATCCATTTTGGTTGCACGTCGGAAGATATTAACAACGTCGCCCATGCGCTCATGCTAAAAAATGGCATGACAAGCAGCTTGCTGCCCGGGCTGGATCAGATCATCAGCTACTTGCGGCAAATGGCGCACCAGCTGGCTGATTTACCCATGCTCGCCAGAACACACGGCCAACCCGCAACACCCACCACGCTGGGCAAGGAAATGGCGAATATCGCTGCCCGCTTGATTCGCGCACGCAGTCAACTTGCCGCCATTTCGCTCACAGCCAAATTCAACGGCGCAGTGGGTAATTACAACGCGCACCTCTCGGCTTATCCAGAGCTTGACTGGGAGGCTTTCAACCGCCGATTTATCGAGAGCTTTGGCCTGGAATTTAATGCCTACACAATTCAAATCGAGCCACATGATGCCATGGCAACGCTATTCGATGCCATCGCACGAGTAAACACCATCCTCATCGATGCCGACCGGGATATCTGGCAGTATGTTGCCTTGGGTTACTTTAAGCAAAAGCTTAAAGAAGGCGAGATTGGCTCGTCCACCATGCCGCACAAGGTAAACCCGATTGACTTTGAAAACTCTGAGGGCAATTTGGGTTTAGCCAACGCGATTCTTCGCCATCTGGCCGAAAAATTACCTATTTCGCGCCTGCAACGCGACCTGACCGATTCGACGGTATTGCGCAATATGGGCGTAGCCTTTGGTTACACGCTGCTGGCTTTTTCCGCCATGCGTCAAGGACTGGAGAAACTCGAAGCGAATCCGCAACGTCTGGCGGAAGATCTTGACGAGGCGTGGGAAGTGTTGGCTGAACCGGTACAAACCGTGATGCGCCGCTTTGGTATCGAAAACCCGTATGAGCAACTCAAAAAAATAACGCGCGGCAAAGGTATCGAGCAATCGGCGCTGCATGATTTCATTCGCACGCTAGACCTGCCGGACAGCGATCGGCAACGTCTCTTGGACATGACGCCTGCCAGCTACATCGGCAAAGCAGCTGACCTCGCACGAAAAATCTGACATGACATTTGCAGACCAGTTAAAGCAGCTCCCGAAAATTTCGCATCTGGCATCCCTTGTCCTACTCGACGCACAAGCGCAGATGATCGCTGAAATTGCAAACAAACCAGGCCAGGCAGGCTCTGTCGCAGTCTATAACCATCTCGGCCAGATCTATGGCGCCATTACCCCGGATGCCGCCAATAAAGGCCTCGAGTTGTACGCAGAACACGCGGAAGATGCTCGTCTCAACCCCGGCAAACATCCCAATATTGATCGCCTGCTGGCAATCGCTGCAGGCACACTCGGCACATTGCGCATAAAACACGTTTTCGCCACACATCCTGAATAAAAACTCGCCGAATATCCTGTGGATGCTTTGCCATCGCTTCCTTTCAGTGACCCTATAATTGTCCTGCGCTTGATAGCGGCTTTTTCAACGCAGATACTTAGTTGGGCTTTTGCTCTTTAACCCGCACCTGAAGTGCCATTTTGCTTAAAGGAGAATGTCGTGCCGCAATATCGTCTTTACTATTCCCCCGGGGCCTGCTCGCTTGCCGCCCATATTGCATTTGAAGAGCTTGGCGTGGCTTGCGAACCCATTCGAGTCGTCATCGCCGAAGGACAAAATCAAACGGCCGAGTATCTGGCGATCAACCCGCGCGGCAGAGTTCCCGCATTAGTCATTCGCGAGGGAGGGAGGGAGCAAGTACTCACTGAACTATCGGCCATCCTGATTTACCTTGCACAAACCTATCCGGCCGCTGGTCTCTTGCCACTGGACGACACACTACCTTTTGTACGCATGGTGGAATGGATGAGCTGGCTCGGCTCCTCGATGCATGCCGGTGGCGTGCGCACAGTGTTGCGTCCGGATCGATTCATTAGCGATCCGGCTGCGGCAGAGGCGGTAAAAACCCGGGGTACAGAAAATGTACGGATCGGATTTGCCGATATTGAATCGCGTCTTCATGGCCGCACCTGGGCACTAGGCGAGCACTACTCAATGGTCGACGCTTATCTGCTGGTGTTCTTCCGCTGGGGGAATCGTATTGGCCTGCCCATGCGCACGGATTACCCGCACTACACGCGCATCATGGATGCCGTACGTGCACGACCTGCAGTACAGCGCGCGATAGCCCACGAGGGCATACAGATCGAATAAAGCATGTGCGAAAACCGGTTCCCTTGGCGAAATGATTTCGCCAAGGGAACCGCGAACCCGATTAAACGACAGCCTCCTGCTTTTCAACCTTGGCTTTAATAAACTGCTCGCGTGATACGCCAAGCCACATGACAAGCGGGCTGGCCACAAGTACTGAAGAATAAATCCCGAACAAGATGCCGATGGTCAGTGCAAGCGCGAAATAATGCAATGCCGTGCCACCGAAAATAAGCATTGAAGTCACCATCATCTGCGTGCATCCGTGAGTAATCACCGTCCGTGAAATGGTGCTGGTAATCGCATGGTCCAGCACCTGCGGTGTCGTCAAGCCGCGTTTCTTTTTGAAGGTCTCACGCACACGGTCAAACACTACGACCGATTCATTCACGGAATAACCCAGAACCGCCAATACCGCAGCCAGCACAGGCAATGAAAACTCCCACTGGAAGAGCGCAAAAAAACCAAGAATAATAACCACGTCGTGCAAATTGGCGATGATGGCAGACACCGCAAAACGCCATTCAAAACGCAATGCCAGATAAGCCACAATACCTATCACCACCGATAGCAACGCCAGCGCGCCATCGGATGCCAGCTCCTTGCCTACCTGGGGCCCGACAAATTCAACACGCTTGAGTTCAGGCTTGTTGGCTTGCATTGTGCCATTTGCCGCCGTATCACCAACGCCGACTTTTAGCAAAGACGCCATGACCCGCTCGCCCACCTTGGATGAGCTGACATCTTGTCCCTCACCTTTAGCGGGCGGTACGCGAATCAGCACATCACGTGACGAGCCAAAGTTTTGCACTTGGGTATCCGTAAATCCATCGACTTCCAGCTGGTGGCGTAGACCTTCCAGCGCGGGTGCATGCGGATAGCTCACCTCAAGCAGCGTTCCCCCGGTGAATTCAATAGAGAAGCTCAAGCCGCGCGTTACCAGGAAAAACACCGCCAGCAAGAAAGTGATCAACGAAATGATGTTGAACACCAAGGCATGGCGCATGAAAGGAATATCTTTTTTGATGCGGAAAAATTCCATTTTTATCTCTCGTCTTTAGGCTGCCAGGTTGGCCGGTTTGCGAATCGCGTTTTAATCCTTACGCCTTGCTGCTACTGGACTTCCATATCTGGCCAATCGACAGGCCTTCGAGCTTGCGACGGCGGCCATAAATCAGGTTGACCAACGCACGGGAAATCACGACCGAACTGAAGATAGAGGTCAAAATACCCAGGCAATGCACCACCGCAAAACCGCGCACCGCACCGGAACCAAAAACCAACAAGGAGATGCCAGCGATCAAAGTGGTTACATTGGAATCAACAATCGTCGCCCAAGCCCGCTCGTAGCCTGCCGTTATGGCCGCTTGCGGCGTGCTTCCACTGCGCAACTCTTCGCGGATGCGTTCGTTGATCAATACGTTGGAATCAATTGCCATACCCAGTGCCAGCGCAATGGCAGCAATGCCCGGCAGCGTCAGCGTAGCTTGCAGCAGCGAGAGCAAAGCCACCAGCAACAGTAGATTAGCTGATAGCGCGATCACCGAGACAACACCAAACATGAGGTAATACGCCATCATGAACCCCGCGATGGCAGTAAAACCCCACAGAGTGGAATGAAATCCCTTGGCAATATTGTCTGCGCCCAGGCTGGGGCCTATAGTGCGCTCTTCGATAATTTCCATCGGTGCTGCCAGTGAGCCAGCGCGCAATAGCAAGGCTACATCGGCGGCTTCATTGGTGGTCATGCGGCCTGAAATTTGCACTCGTCCGCCGCCAATTTCCGAGCGAATAACCGGTGCGGTTACCACTTCGCCCTTGCCTTTTTCAATCAGCAAAATCGCCATGCGTCGCCCAACGCTTTCTCGCGTCACATCCTTGAAAATTCGTGCGCCGGCAGCATCCAGCGTGAGGTGTACTGCGGCTTCCTGGGTTTGCCCATCAAACCCTGGCTGGGCATCTGTTAAGCGCTCACCCGTTAACACGACTTGCTTTTTCACCAGCAAGGGACGTCCCCCGCGCTCAACATAATATTCCGTGCCCACCGGCGGTTGGCCAGTCGCCGCCTGCGCCATGATGCTCGGGTTATTGCTGGCCTCATCGTCCACCATGCGTACTTCAAGCGTTGCCGTACGGCCAAGGATGTCTTTCGCTTTCGCCGTGTCTTGTACGCCCGGCAGCTGAACGACTACGCGGTCCGCACCTTGCTGCTGTATCACCGGTTCGGCAACGCCGAGTTCATTGATCCGGTTATGCAAGGTAACAATGTTTTGCTTGATCGCATATTCCTGAATCCGTTTTCCGGCTTCAGGTTTTAATGTGGCCACCAGCTTGAATTCGGCACCCTCCTGAACATTAACCAAGGCAAGATCAGGTTGGCTATCCGCCAGTAATGCCCGCGCCTGGTTGCGCATATCGGCATCGCGAAAATGAATGGCGATACCCTGCTTGTCGCGATCAATCCCGCTGTGACGAATGCTTTTTTCGCGCAGCAAACTACGCAAGTCGGCGCTGATCGAATCAAGACGCTTGGTTAGCGCACCTTTCATATCCACTTGCAGCAGAAAATGCACGCCACCGCGCAAATCCAGGCCCAAATACATTGGCAAGGCATGGATGCTGGTCAGCCATGCGGGTGAATTGGACACCAGATTCAAGGCGACGCTATAACTTGCATTGGCAGGATCAGGGTTCAGCGCTTTCTCGACGATATCTTTTGCCTTGAGTTGCGTATCTGTATCCGCCAAGCGCACACGCACACTGTTGCTGTCCATGGTGAGTGCCGTGGGCTTGACCGCTGCGGCTTGCAGTGCGGCCTCGACGGTTGCCAACAATCCAGTATCCACCTTGATGGTGGCTTTAACGCTCGTCACCTGAACCGCTGGCGCTTCACCAAAAAAGTTGGGAATCGTATAGACCAGCCCAAAGACCACAATAATGAATACCAGAATGTTTTTCCAGAGCGGATAACGGTTCATGTGTGCAGACCAGATAAAAGCCAGGGCCTGACATCAGGGTGATGTCAGGCCATGCGGCAAATTAAAGATTTTTCAGGGAACCTTTGGGCAACAAGGCCGCAACGGCTGATTTTTGTACGGTGATTTCAATGGCGCCTTCTTTGCTGTCGGCAACTTCCAGGCCCAGATAATTCTCACCTAGCCGACTGATACGTCCGGCGATTCCACCCTGAGTCACCACCTCATCACCCTTGGCGAGCTCGGCAATCATTTTTTGCTGCTCTTTGGCTTTGCGCATCTGTGGACGAATCATCAAGAACCACAACACAATAAACATGAGCACGATAGGCAGCATGCCCATCAAGCCACCTAGCGGATCCGCTGCTGCACTACTCGCCTGGGCATACGCATTTGAAATAAACACAAAACTCTCCTAGATTTATTGAAATGGATATCGGCCAAGATCGGCCAAATGCGACTGATTATACCTGCTCGCCTGCGCGCATCCGGTGAAAACCACGAACGAACTCAGTGAAGGTGCGCGTCGTGATCGCGTCACGCATTTCCGCCATGAGTACCTGGTAATAAAACAGGTTGTGTATGGTATTCAGCCGTGCACCGAGAATTTCCCTGGAGCGATGCAAGTGATGCAAATAAGCCCGCGTGAAGTTGCAGCAGGTATAGCAAGCGCAGGCTTCATCCAGTGGCCGGGTATCGGCCTTGTATTGCGCGTTTTTTATTTTGATATCGCCTCGGCGAGTAAATAACCAGCCATTGCGTGCGTTGCGCGTGGGCATCACGCAATCAAACATATCAATGCCTTGGCTGACAGCAAACACCAGGTCTTCCGGCGTACCTACGCCCATGAGATAACGCGGTTTATCACGCGGCAACTGAGGGGCTGTGTGCGCCAGAATGCGCGAAAACTCTTCTTTCGGCTCACCGACGGATAAACCGCCAATGGCAAATCCGTCAAAATCGATTTCGGTCAGCCCCGCAAGAGATTCATCGCGCAATGACCCATGCATGCCGCCTTGAACGATGCCAAACAGCGCGTTGGCATTGCCCAGACGATCATGTTCATCGCGTGAGCGACGCGCCCAGCGTAGCGAGAGGCGCATCGATTGTGCCGCCTGATCCACAGTGGCAGGATAAGGCGTGCATTCATCGAAAATCATGACGATATCTGAATTCAACACCTGTTGAATTTGCATCGAGATTTCCGGCGTTAAAAACAGCCGATCGCCATTGATGGGGGACGAAAAGTACACGCCTTCTTCTGAAATCTTGCGCAATTCGCCCAAAGAGAACACTTGAAAGCCGCCCGAGTCGGTGAGAATCGGCCGCTCCCATGCCATGAAACGGTGCAAACCGCCATGCGCCGCAATAACCTCCAGCCCGGGGCGCAACCACAAGTGAAAGGTATTGCCTAATACCACGGTCGCACCCATCTCCACCAGCTCATTGGGGGCCATGGCCTTGACGGTCCCATAGGTGCCAACCGGCATAAAGACAGGCGTTTCCACAACGCCATGCGCCAAAGTCAGTTGGCCACGACGCGCGGCGCCGTCCTGCGCTAGCAGTTCAAAATTCATGGCACTGGCTTGCGGGTTAACCACATCGCATCTCCATAGCTAAAAAAGCGATAGCCCTGCTCAATTGCATGGCGATAGGCGGCACGTATTTCTTTCACGCCGGCAAACGCGGAGACCAACATCAAGAGCGTTGATTTTGGCAAATGAAAGTTGGTCAACAACGCATCCACCACCTGAAATTCAAAGCCCGGCGTAATGAATATCGCCGTCTCACCAGCGCCGACTTTTACATCGCGCTCTGTCGCAGCCGACTCCAGTGCGCGCAGTGAGGTCGTGCCCACCGCGATGACACGCCCGCCGCGCGCTTTTGTCGCGGCAATGGCTTCGGCAGTTGCGGGCGAAATGGCATATCGCTCGGTGTGCATGTGATGCTCGGCCAAGGTTTGCGTGCGCACTGGCTGAAAGGTTCCCGCCCCAACATGCAGTGTGACATAAGCGATAGTCACACCTTGCGCGCGTACCTTGGCGAGTAAATCTTCATCAAAATGCAGCCCTGCCGTAGGTGCAGCCACCGAGCCTGTTTCGCGCGCATAAACCGTTTGATACCGTGTTTCATCGGGCGCTATTACCGCACGCGCGATGTAGGGTGGCAAGGGCAAGCGCCCATGCGCTTCGATAGTTTCCAAGGCATCGCCGGGCAGGCGCAAGTGATAAAACTCCCCCTCGCGGCCAAGGACTTCGACATCCAGCAGTCCTTCAAGAATCAACCGACTGCCCGTCTTGAGCGATTTACTCGCCCGTACTTGCGCCAGCACTTCATTCCCGCTCACGATGCGTTCAACCAGAACTTCCACCTGCCCGCCCGTTGCCTTGATGCCTTGAAGTCGTGCATGCATCACGCGGCTGTCATTCATGACCAGTAAATCACCCGGTTGCAACACGCTGGGCAGATCAGAGATACGCTGATCCAGCAGCGTCTTTCCACCGGCATTTAGCAGCCGGCTTGCCGAGCGTTGAGACAACGGCGCTTGTGCGATCAAGCGCTGCGGCAGCGCATAGTCAAAATCAGCGAGAGTCAAAGGGTTCATCGTCATGCAAAAAGTCACTCGAGTAAAACACAAGGGTCGCGCAAGCGACCCTTGTTACCTGCACATTGCTTACGCAGGTTTATTGAAGGAAGGGGTGGCGCAGCACGATGGTTTCCTCGCGATCCGGCCCGGTGGAAATCATATCGACGGGAACCCCGCAATGCGATTCCATGCGCTGAATGTAGGCGCGAGCCTCAGCGGGTAAACCGTCTAACGTCTTGACCCCCACGGTGCTGCCCGACCAACCCGGCAATGACTCATAGATAGGTTCGCAGCAAGCGAGCTCATCAGCGCCTACGGGCAAAATGTCGGAAATATATCCATTGATGCGGTAGCCTGTACAGATTTTCAACTCTTCTACCCCATCCAGCACATCCAGCTTGGTAATGCACACACCGGATACACCGTTAATCTGAATGGCACGCTTTAGTGCGGCGGCATCAAACCAGCCACAACGCCGCGCACGGCCAGTCGTGGCGCCGAACTCATGGCCTTTGGTTGCCATGTGCTTGCCGACCGGATCCTGCTTGTCCAGGGCATCATAGAGTTCCGTCGGGAAAGGGCCGCCGCCCACGCGCGTGGTGTAGGCTTTGGTAATGCCCAGTACATAATGCAGCATGCCGGGCCCCACGCCCGCACCAGCGGCAGCAGCACCCGCCACGCAATTGGAAGAGGTAACAAACGGATAGGTGCCATGGTCAATATCCAGCAAGGTGCCTTGCGCGCCTTCAAACAACAAGTTCGCGCCGGCTTTGTGCTGGTCATACAGCGCACGGGGTACATCATCGATCATTTTTACCAAGCGAGGCGCAATCGCCATGGTCTCATCCAGCGTTTTCCGGAAATTCACCGGCTCTGCCCCGTGATAATTCTGCAGCACAAAGTTGTGATATTCGAGCAACTCGGCCAGCCGTTCAGCAAAGCGATCAGGCTTGGTCAAGTCCTGTAGCCGAAGCGCACGCCGCGCCGCCTTGTCTTCATAAGCCGGCCCGATCCCCCGCCCGGTGGTACCAATCTTGTTACTCCCGCGGGCGGCTTCACGCGCAATATCAATCGCCTGATGGTAAGGCAAAATCAACGGACAGGCTTCAGAAAGCTTCAAGCGCGATTCCGCATCAATGCCTGCCGCTTTGAGCTCGTCCAATTCTTTAAGCAAGGCATCGGGTGACAGCACGACGCCATTGCCGATGTAGCACGTAACCCCAGGGCGCAAAATGCCGGAAGGGACTAGATGCAACACGGTTTTTTTACCCCCGATGACCAAAGTGTGGCCCGCATTGTGTCCACCCTGAAAGCGCACCACGCCGTCAGCATGATCCGTCAGCCAATCGACGATCTTGCCCTTGCCTTCATCGCCCCACTGCGTCCCGATAACTACAACATTTCTGGCCATTTCAATCTTCTTTCAGAGGTTCAACGATCCATTCATTCGCGCGCAAAACAAGCGCCCGATCACAATCTGATTCCCGCCAGGAGCCTTCGTGTCCCGGCAAGGCAAATACCACACGCTCGCCTGCACTGCGCAAACGCTTCACTTCAGCATGCACCGCATCACTTTCCGGCCAGGGCACCAGCACGCCACCACGCCGTTTGCCATTCGGAGCCAGGCGCGCAATCTCGCGTAAATCCATGGAAAACCCCGTCGCGGGACGCCCACGCCCGTAAGCGGCACCCAATCCATCATATCGCCCACCCAGCGCCAATGCACCCGCACTGCCTGCACAATAAGCCGCCATGACCACGCCCGTATGGTAGTTGTAGCTGCGCAGATCGGCTAAATCAAACCCGATGGACAAATCGCCCAAGCTATGCGCCATGCGCCGTAAATCACTCAGGGCTGCGGTAATCGCTGGCAATGCGGGCAAACGCTGTGCGGCCTCGCTCAGCACACGCGCGTCCCCTTGTAAATCAGGCAGAGTTAATAAAGCAGAACGCAATGGCTCGGCAGTAGCGGCCAGCAACTCGCGCAATGCCGGAATATCTTTACCTTGTAGCGCACTGAATACCTCCTGCCCGAGCTCTGCAGGAAGACTTGCAGGCTCGATCAGTGCATTGAAGATAGCCGCGTGACCAAAATCAAGCCGCACGGTTTGAATATCACACAAGCTCAAGGCCGAGGCTAACAACCCGACGATTTCAATATCCGCCTCCAGCCCGCTATGCCCGTAGAGTTCGGCGCCAATTTGCATGGGTTCACGCGTGGCAGCAAACGACGCTGGCAGGGTATGCAATACGCTGCCACAGTAACAAAGCCGCGTGACTCCGCAGCGATTGAGCATATGCGCATCAATGCGCGCAGCCTGCGGCGTGATGTCGGCACGCACGCCCATGCTGCGGCCAGAGATCTGATCCACCAGTTTAAAAGTGCGCAGATCAAGATCGCTGCGGTTGCCAGGCAACAATGACTCAACAAATTCGAGCATTGGCGGCATAACCAAGTCGTAACCATAGCTGGAAAATTCATCCAAGAGACGGCGCCGCAGGGCTTCGATGTGCTCCGCCTCGCGCGGCAGCACATCCTCGATTGACTCAGGCAACAGCCAGCGACGATTTCCCATACTGATTAACGAAATAAGATCAATAAGATTAAGCCAAGCACCATTGATGACAAGCCAATAAACCGAATTTGACCATCGGCCAATTCGGTCAATCGACGAAACGTGTCACGCCAGACGTGTGGTGCCAAAAATGGCAGCAAACCCTCGATGAGCAGCATCAACGCAAAAGCAAGTAACAATGTCTTGTACATGGCCTACAGTCGCTACGCCTGACTACTTTCCACGCCCGCTATTCTTCAGATATTTGAAGAATTCGGAATTCGGTTCGATGACCAGCAAATCGCTCTTGTTTTTGAAACTGGCACGATAAGCCTCCAGGCTACGATAGAAAGAATAGAACTCAGGATTGGCACCAAAGGCCTGCCCGTAAATCGAGGCGGCTTTAGCATCCCCCTGGCCTTTGATCTGCTGCGCATCGCGATAGGCCTCGGCAATGATAATCTCGCTTTGCCGGTCCGCATTCGCACGGATTTTTTCCGAATCAGCAGCACCTTGCGATCGCAATTCATTCGCTACCCGCTTGCGCTCGGTTTCCATGCGACGGTAAACCGATTCAGAAACTTCTGGCGGCAAGTCCACACGCTTGAGGCGCACATCAACAATTTCCACGCCAATGGCACGCATGTCCGCATCGGCCTTTTTTTGCACCTCAACCATGATGCTTTCGCGCTTACCCGAAACGACATCGTGCACCGTGCGCCGACCAAACTCTTCACGCAAACCTGAATTGACTGTTTGCATCAGCCGGGTTTTCGCCACCGCCTCATCGCCACCTACGGAAATATAGTATTGCTTCACATTGTGGATGCGCCATTTAACGAAAGAGTCCACCTGCACCGGTTTTTTTTCGGCCGTCAGAAAACGCTCTGGCTCCGCCGAATCAAGCGTCAAGATGCGCTTATCAAAAAAACGGACATTCTGAATCATGGGCCATTTAAAAACCAGACCAGGCTCGGAAATCACCGACTTGACTTCACCCAGCTGAAAAATAATCGCATACTGGCGTTGATCTACCGTAAAGATAGTCATTGAAGCGAGCACCAGCAAGCCAAAGAAAAGTGTCGCGATAAAAGATAATGAGCGTTGCATCAGCGTTCCCCTCGTTCCCGCGAGCGCATTGTTTCTCGCGAGCGACCATCGCCTGGCGCTGTGCGCTCAAGCTGCGGTGGCGCGGCAATAGTCGGCGCTGGCGGCACGCCGCGCGGAGCGCTTGCTGCCTCCTCCGTTGGCGTAACAGCCACACCCGCCGCCGCTTGCATCAGTTTATCCAGTGGTAAATACAACAAATTACCGGACCCCTTGGCATCAATCATCACCTTACTGGTATTGGCATAGACCTGCTGCACGGTATCCAGATACATGCGACTACGCGTGACTTCAGGCGCCTTTTTATATTCGACAAGAATTTGCTTGAAGCGCGATGCATCGCCTTCGGCTGTGGCAATGATGCGCTGCTTATAGCCATTGGATTCTTCCGTCAGGCGGGAAGCCGTACCACGCGCACGCGGAATGACATCATTGGCATAAGCTTGACCTTCGTTCTTGGCCCGCTCACGATCCTGCCCGGCTTTAACTGCATCATCAAACGCCGCCTGTACCTGCTCGGGCGGTTGGGTACCCTGCATACTGACCGAACGTATCTGGATACCTGTCTCATAGCGGTCGAGAATTTCCTGAATCAGCTTTTGCGTATTTGCCGCAATCTGATCGCGTCCTTCGTACAATACAAAATCCATTTTGCTTTTGCCAACAATCTCGCGAATTGCTGTTTCCGCTGCTTGCGTCACCGCATCATCGGGATTACGGTTTTTAAACAAGTAGGCTTTGGGGTCTTTTAACAAATACTGCACGGCAAATTGCACGCTCACAATATTTTCATCGTCTGTCAGCATGAGGGCTTCTTGCGGCACCTTGTTTTTTTCTGTGCCCCGATAGCCAATTTCGACTGTTCGTACGCCCGTCAGATTGACCACCTCGTGAGATTCAATTGGCCACGGTAAGCGCCAGCGAAGCCCCGGCTCGGTGGTTTCTTTGAACGCACCGAATTGCAGCACCACACCGCGCTGCGATGCGTCTACCGTGTAAAAACCGCTGCCCAGCCACACTACAGCGACCAACGCCGCAATGATGCCCAGGCCGCCGCCAAACTGTTTCGGACTGAAGCTGGGTACGCCACTATTGCCACTACCCGGTCCATTCGGACCGTTGCTGCCATTTTGGCCACGTTGCGCTGAATTTTTATTGCCAAAAACGCCGGATAGACGGCGATTTATGTCGCGCCATAAATCTTCCAAGTCAGGTGGCCCTTGTTTATCTCCGCCTTTTCCGCTCTCAGGCTTATTACCCCAGCCATGATCGTTAAGCGACATCAAAATACCGGTTATCACAGTGAAATAGCTCCGTTAATTTAGTTTAGCGCAGTATCTGGTTGCTGCGGCTAGATGAGGTATAGGGAAAAATTAAAATCATGGTGCCATCGTATCGTCAGCCAGCATATCGATCTCTGGCCTGGATGCATCCGACACCCGATGGGCATATGAAAACTCGGCTAGCGCATGGCGCAAGAACGGCAAGCCTTCGCCTGTTTTTGCGCTTAGTCGAACGGCAGAAATGTTACCACATCCCTCCTCCAGAAGCCCCGGACTTGCCGCTGCAAGATCAATCTTGTTCCACGCGACCAACTGAGGCACATCGGCGGCACCAATCTCGGCTAACACCTGATTAACTGCGGCCATTTGCTGGTCTCGATCTGCGCTAGCCGCATCCACCACATGCAATAACAAGTCAGCCTGCGCGGTTTCCTCCAGGGTAGATTGAAATGCAGCCACCAATGAATGTGGCAAATCGCGGATGAAACCCACTGTATCAGACAACACAATCTGGCCTGCACCTTCCACATATAACTGCCGAGAGGTTGTATCCAGCGTTGCAAACAGTTGGTTTGCCGTGTACCCATCTGTCTTGGTTAAAGCGTTGAACAACGTGCTTTTACCCGCGTTGGTATAACCGACGAGCGATACCGATAAAACTGCTGGCCGCTGGCGTGACTTGCGACGAACAGCACGTTGGCGCTCAAGCTGCTTGAGCCGCTCTTTTAACAAAGCAACGCGCCGGCCCAGCAGGCGACGATCGGTTTCAAGTTGTTTTTCACCCGGGCCACGCAGCCCAATACCGCCTTTTTGACGTTCGAGATGAGTCCAGCCGCGCACCAGACGCGTTGCCATGTGCTGCAATTGCGCGAGCTCAACTTGCAATTTGCCTTCATGACTTTTGGCACTCAACGCAAAAATATCCAGGATAAGGCTGCTCCGGTCAATGACCAGGCATTGCAACTCACGCTCTAAATTGCGTTGCTGTGCGGGCGACAGTTCATGGTTGAACAACACGACCGCTGCCTCGTTAATACGCACTAGTTCTGCGATCTCAGCCACTTTCCCTTTGCCTGCGAACACCGCCGGATCGGGCCGCGCACGCTTGCCGGTGACGACGGCAAGTGGCTTGGCACCGGCACTTTCAGCCAGTAGATGAAACTCAGACAAACGCTCGGCGTAGTCGCTTGTGCCAAAATCAAGCTGAACCAGCACGGCATTTTCACCGCTGGCAGGGCGATCAAACATCAATGATCAGGGTATCCAGCAGGCAAGCTGGCGCAACAGTGGGGACGACACCCATCCCGAGGCGCATCAATCAGGCGCATCAGCCTCAAGCGACAGATCTATTGCGCGCACAGGCACGATCGTTGATATGGCGTGCTTATAGACCATTTGGGTCACGGTATTTTTCAGCAACACCACATACTGATCGAAAGAGTCAATTTGTCCTTGCAATTTAATGCCATTGACTAAATAGACAGCAACAGGAACGTGCTCGCGACGCAAAATATTCAAAAACGGGTCTTGTAACATTTGCCCTTTATTACTCATGGTTGCATCCTTTAGGTGATTCGGGTTGTTTAAGTGAACAATGTAAACGATTTTTCCGCGCCGTGCCAGCAGCGCCGACTTTTCAGCCGTTACCGTTCATCGGCAAACGGATTTTTAGAGCTTTTGTATTGAATCCGCAAGGGCGTGCCTTGCAGCTTGAACGCCTCAAGAAAGTAGCGCTCAAGAAAGCGCGTGTATGAGGCGGGAATGTGTTCGAGCATGTTGCCATGAATCACGATAATCGGCGGGTTGCTGCCGCCTTGATGCGCATAGCGCAGCTTGGGACGAAACAAGCCATGCCGTGGCGGCGTCTGCTTTTCAACCGCCGAGATGAGTACCCGGGTGAGCTTAGGCGTCGCCATTTTCGCCATCGCCGCGGCATAGGCTTTATCGACGGAAGCTAAAACACCGCCTATGCCCTGCCCCTTGCTGGCAGAGATGTAATGCACATGCGCAAAGCCTAGAAAATTAAGCTTATGCTCAATGGATTCCTTAACCCGTTCCCGGTGGTAGGAATCAATCGCATCCCATTTGTTGACGGCAACCACCAGGGCGCGCCCGGCCTCCACGCAAAATCCGGCAATATGGGCATCTTGATCGGAGATATCCTGGCTGGCATCGACCATCAGCACGACAACATTGGCTTCTTCGACCGCTTGCAGGGTTTTTATGACGGAAAACTTTTCAATGGCTTCAAACACCCGCCCCTTGCGCCGTAATCCTGCGGTATCAATCAAGGTATAAGCCTTGCCATTGCGCTCAAAAGAAATTTCAATCGCATCGCGCGTGGTGCCCGGCATATCAAATGCGATGACACGCTCTTCGCCAAGCAAGGTATTGACCAGCGTGCTCTTGCCCACATTGGGGCGCCCAGCGATTGCGACTCGGGGGCCTGCCGCCGCATGGTCGCCAGCATCGGCCTCGTCAGGGAAAGAGGCCAGCGCCAGCTCAACCAGTTCGCGCACACCATCGCCATGTGCGGAAGAAATCACGCAGGGCGCCCCGCAACCCAACTCATAGAATTCAGCGCTGACAACGGCACGATCCATGCCCTCGCCCTTATTGACGGCCAACAACACAGGCCGGCCACTACGTCGCAGCAAATCCGCTATCACCATATCCTGTGGCGTCAGCCCCGCGCGCGCATCGACGACAAACAACAACATATCGGCTTCTGCAATCGCCGCTTCGGCCTGACGCGCCATTTCGTGCACGATGCCTTCTTTGGCTTGCGGCTCGAACCCGCCGGTATCCACGACCAGATGAGGCTTGCTCCCTAAGCGCCCGTGACCATAATGCCGATCTCGCGTCAGGCCCGGCTGGTCGGCAACCAAGGCATCGCGTGAACGCGTCAAGCGGTTGAAAAGCGTTGACTTGCCCACATTGGGCCGGCCAACAATAACCAGAGTAGGTTTCATCGATTAACGTACCGCCATGGCATAAATACCCCCATTAATCGTTTGCACCACAAACCCGGTAGAAGAGCGCACAGGATCCGTACGAATCGCGCTCCCATCTGTTTTTGTCCGGCCCACAAGGTTGCCGTTATCACTGCGCAATGCATGTACTAAACCCTGGCTATCGGCCACAATAACGACCTCACCCAAGGCCAATGGCCGAGTGGGGCTGCGTGTCACCAGCTTGTCGAGCTGCCAGACACTCGCTCCGCTGTCTTTATCCAGCGCAGACACCAAGCCTTTCGTATCGGTGATGTACACCTGTTTGCTGTCCATGTCCAGGCCAGCAATGGACGACATCTCACGCGACCACAAGTTATTGCCGCTACTGGCGTCAAAGCAAGCGACCCGGCCCTGATAGGCAACCGCGCACACAGCATTACCTTCCATCACGGGAGCACTCATCACGTCCGTGATGCGCTCTAACTCAGTGGCCCCTTTCGGTGTCGCCACAGTGGCTTCCCATGCAGCGGCACCGTTGGTATTAGCCAGCGCCACGAGCTTGCCCCCTGGAAACCCAACATAGGTTAGCTTTCCCGTATTCAGCGCACTGGCATATGAGCGCAATAACAGCGCAGGAATATTCCGCTGATACATCCAGCGGCGCTTGCCGTCGGCGGCCTCCAGGCCAACCACGCGCGAGTCGCCCGAACGCACGATCACCAGGCCATCCGCCAATGAAGGCGGAGCTAACACTTCCGAGCTCACGCGAACCTTCCAGGATTCCTTACCTGAAACTGCATCAAACGCCAGCACCTCGCCTTTAGCCGTACCGACCACAACTAATTTCCCATCGGTGCCAACACCACCCGATATGGTCTGCCCCGTTGCCACGCGCCAAACTTGCTTACCTTCATCAAACCGCGCCAGGCTGCCATCGGCGGCAGCGGCATAAACACTCCCCGCAACCACCGCCGGGGCCAAGCTATAACTACTCGCATTGCCAATGTTTGCCTGCCAAAGGTTGCGCGGATCCGCCTTGAAATCAAGCGCAGGCAGCTCTTTTAATTTCACTTTGGGGGCACTGCTATCAAAGGGATTCAGCCTGTTCAGACTATCCAGCGAAACACAGCCACTCAACAAAAGCGTGGCACCGAACCCCAATACGGGCCAGCGACTCAATGATCCAATCTGCCCAAACCAGCGCAAGGGCTTCAAGAATGCCCTCATTGAGAAACTCCCAGTGCATCACGTTTGGTTTGTACCAGCTCGCGATAAGCCTGATGCCGCGCAACCTCCTCGGCTTTTGCCGCCGCATCGATCCTGGCTAGCGCATCGTCATACGACTTGGCTGCCTCGGCAGGTTTGCCTTGGGCAACATAGATATCGCCGCGAACATCCGCATAGCGCGCGGCGAAAGGCGCAGGCGGTTCAACAACCAGCTGCTTAAGCGCTTCATCGTAAGACTTTTCGTCGAGCAGAACCGTGGCCAACCGCAGGCGCGCCAATGCACGCAGGCCGATGTCGTTTGCGTGGTCGGCCGCCCAGGCCAGCTGTACACGCGCATTTTTAGAATCGCCTTGATCGACCTGAATACGTGCCGCAATCAGCGCACCCATGCCGGCATAGCTGGTGCCAGAATACTTTTCGATCAACTCGCCAGCCAACTCTTTTACCCGTTTCGTATCTTTTTGTTCGGCCGCTTGCTGCAAGCCAGAATAAATCGCTGACGCTTTAGCAGATTGTTGGTGCTGCCACCACTGCCACCCTTGCCAGGCTGCTACCGCCAGCGCGAGCGCCACGGCAATGCTAGTAATGCGGTTGCCGTATTGCTGCCACCAGGTTTTCAGTTCAGCGAGTTGTTCCTGCTCTTCAAGATCATAAGTTGCCATGATTGTTTTCCGTAAAATCGTCTTCCGTCGTAAAAAGAACTTCGCCTAGGTGATCGGCAAGCTCATCAAAATGCACACGTACCTGTGAAACGGGCGGCAGGGCAGAGGCCGCTAAAGAAGCCATAGGTTCACGCAATTGTTTGACGCTCACGGCATTTGCCGCCGCCTCATCATCGCCGACTATTAGCGCTAACGGCGCGCCAGAAGCATCGGCTTTTTTCATTTGTGATTTAAAACTGCCCCCGCCACAATGTAGCTGAATAGCATAGCCGCTACTGCGCAAGTGTTCGGCGATGCGGAACGCAAATCGCCCAGCCGCCTCACCTTGATGCACCAGATATGCGTCAGGCGCCGGCGTTTCATGCCGATGGCCCTGATCCTGCCACAACGCCAACAGGCGCTCAATGCCCATGGCAAACCCACAGGCGGGTGTCGACTTGCCGCCGAGTTGTTCAAGCAGGCCGTCATAGCGTCCGCCCGCACAGACCGTACCCTGCGCACCCAGCTCATCGGTGACCCACTCGAACACGGTACCATTGTAATAATCCAGCCCGCGCACCAGGCGCGGGTTAATGCGGTAGGGAATGGCGACATCTTTAAGCAGTTGCTGCACGCCCTCAAAATGCTTGAGCGATGCTTCGCCGAGATAATCGAGCAGCCGCGGTGCGCCACTAACCAAATCCTGCATCGCCGGATTTTTCGTATCCAGAATGCGCAGCGGGTTAGTGTGCAAGCGCCGCTGTGCGTCCGCATCCAGCAACGCCGCATGACCGGAAAAATAAGCAATCAGATCGGCACGATGCCGCGCACGCTCTTCGCTCTGCCCCAATGAGTTAATTTCCAGACGAATGCCTTGCAAGCCAAGGTCATCCCACAGCCTTGCGCACATCGCAATTTGCTCAGCGTCAATATCCGGGCCAGCAAACCCCATGGCTTCGACGCCCACTTGATGAAATTGGCGATAACGGCCTTTTTGCGGGCGCTCATGCCGAAACATGGGGCCCATGTACCACAAGCGTTTGGGGCCCTCGTACAACAAATTATGCTGTATCGCCGCCCGCACACAGGAGGCCGTGCCCTCGGGACGCAACGTGAGTTGCTCGCCATTGAGTGCATCGACGAAGGAATACATTTCCTTTTCAACAATGTCAGTGACTTCACCAATGGCACGATGAAACAGCCCCGTCGGTTCGACCATCGGCATGCGAATGGGCCGGTAGCCATAGGCACGCAGCCAGTCGCGTATCGTCTCTTCAAACTGCTCCCACAGCTCGGCGTCTGCGGGCAATATATCGTTCATGCCACGAATGGCTTGCAGGGTCTGGCTCATCGTTCGATTTCAGATGCGCGGGGGATAGGTACGTGCAACATAGTCATCAACCAGTTGCCGAAACTCAGCCGCGATATTTTCGCCGCGCAGCGTCACGACGCGCTCGCCATCGATATAGACGGGTGCTACGGGATCTTCGCCCGTACCGGGAAGGGAGATGCCGATATTGGCTTGTTTGCTCTCGCCCGGGCCATTGACGATACAGCCCATCACCGCGAGCGTCATGTTTTCCACGCCGATACGCTGCATCTTCCAGTCCGGCATGCGCTTGCGCACATGGGTTTGGATGTCCTGCGCCAGCGCTTGAAATACCGTACTGGTGGTGCGTCCACATCCCGGGCAAGCTGCGACCAAAGGAGTGAAAGCACGCAGCCCCATGGTTTGCAGAATCTCCTGGGCAACGATCACTTCGCGCGTGCGGTCGCCGTTGGGTTCGGGCGTTAGTGAAACGCGCAGCGTGTCACCTATGCCTTCTTGCAACAACACTGCTAATGCAGCAGTCGAAGCCACAATGCCTTTGCTGCCCATGCCCGCTTCGGTCAATCCCAGGTGCAGCGGGTAATCGCACTGCCTAGCCAAGTCGCGATAAACGGCAATCAAGTCTTGCACGCCAGAAACTTTGCACGACAAAATAATATGATCGCCCGCCAGTCCCAGGGATTCCGCTTGGACAGCGGATTCCAGAGCGGAAGCTACCATCGCTTCACGCATGATTTCAACGGCGTTTTTAGGTTCAGCGCGGCGCGCATTTTCGTCCATGATGCGAGCAAGCAGTGCTTGATCCAGGCTCCCCCAATTCACACCAATGCGAATGGGTTTATCAAAGCGGCAGGCAATCTCGATCAGCTGAGCAAACTGCTCATCACGCTTCAACCCTTTGCCTACATTACCCGGATTAATGCGCAACTTTGCCAGACTTTCTGCACAGGCCGGATATTCCGTGAGCAATTTATGCCCGTTGAAATGGAAATCGCCAATCAAGGGGACATCCACATTCAGTTGCGCAAGCCGTTCGCGAATTTTCGGTACGGCCGCAGCTGCCTCGCGCGTATTCACCGTAATGCGCACCAGCTCAGAACCAGCACGCGCGAGCTGCGCCACCTGCATCGCGGTTGCGAATACATCTTGGGTATCGGTATTGGTCATCGATTGAACGACAATCGGCGCCGTGCCACCAACGCCGACTTTTCCAACGTGGACATGCCGAGACATGCGTCGCGGAAAATGGAGTGGTTGTGCTGCGCTCATTCGACGGTCAGTCTCGCCACGCCAGCACGGGTAAAGGGCTGCAAATCAATGCTGCGCTCACCGGAAAACACACGCACGGCAGAAGCCTTGCCCACCCACAGCTGAAATGGCGGCTTGCCCTCGACTTTTTGAATCACACCTGCAGAAAATTCCCCGCTTAAAACCACCTTCTGCGTGGCATCGCGAGCCTCAATCCATGACGAACCATCAAACGTCACGCTTAAAGCTGGCACTGGGGGTAAAACTGCGACGACAGCTGGATTACCTGCCATCCCAGCGGGAATGTCTTTCACCGCGGCCGGCAAAACAGCACTTGTGGCGGGAACGCCCACCACAGCTGACCCAGAGTCAGCTAGCGGTACGAGTGTCGCTGACTCGACAGACGGCCCCGCAGAGACAGCCGAAGGACTATCGGTTGGCATGGTCGGCAGAACTTGAACAGACTGATTATTTTGTAGCGAATTCAGCGCTAACGGCATTGATTGCGGTGCTTGCTGTATCACATAGCCATAAACTGTCAACATCAAGATAGTCGCAACACATACCACGAAAAAATAGGTCGCCGCACGCCGTAGCGCACTTATCCTGGGCTTGGCCTCTCCCATATTGGCCGGCCGACGAACTTCCGGCAGGGATAGCGGCGCGACCGAATCAAGTGCATCCAGCAAAGGCGTAACATCCAGTTGAAGGTATTTGGCATAACTCCGCACAAAACCCCGTACAGTAGTCATGCCCGGCAAGCTGGCATAGTCATCCCGTTCCAATGCATCAACCTGCCGCACACTAAAGCGTGTCGCCTGGACAACGGCCTCCATCGTTAAACCACGGCTTTCTCGTTCCGCACGCAATACAGCGCCCGGCAACCACCCTCCTGCGGAAACATCTGCAGTGGAAATATCAGTCAATGGCGGCTGCGGCAAACCTTCACTCATTCGTACACCCCTTGGGCAAGCAGTCGCTGCTCAGGAGAGTTTGCAAAACGTTTACGCAGCCGCCCTGCGAGGCGGGCTTCCGCTTCGCGATTGCCTAATTTTCGCTCAATACGCAAAGATAACCACGTGAGTTCTGCGTTCAGCTCATGAATCCTTTCAATCTCGGACATCCACCGCTTAGCCTCAGCATACTGCCCCTGCCGGTAAGACAAGTTACTTAGCCAAAACATGGCCTGAGTATTGTCCGGTGCCAAGCGTAACGCCTCGAGCAAGTAACCTTCAGCGGCCTTGTCGTCCTTGAGCTGAATCGCACAGATACCGGCATTGGTATTCGGTTTGGTCGGCGTGGAGTAAAGCGGGTTTCTGGCTGAGGCCACAAAATAAGCCATCGCTTCTTTCGCTCGACCGTTCTGGCACAAAAACCAGCCAAAATTATTATTTATTTCAGGGTCGCCCGGTGCTAAACGCAGTGCTTTTACGAAGTTTTCTTCTGCCATGTGCGGCTCGTTGAGCGCCATGTGAGTGAGGCCAAGCAAGTTGTAAGCGGGGGCATAGCTCGGGTCCGCAGAGAGCGC
This sequence comes from Rugosibacter sp., assembly GCA_004322535.1. Classification (GTDB taxonomy): domain Bacteria; phylum Pseudomonadota; class Gammaproteobacteria; order Burkholderiales; family Rhodocyclaceae; genus Rugosibacter. Next base: position 4,408 of record SCUZ01000066.1, on the reverse strand, counting down.
GATGCGCGCTTCTTCCAGTGCAACCGCCGCACGGCCATCAAACAAATAAAGCGAACCAAGCTCAGTATGTACTTTAGCGCGCTGTTGGATTTCATTTCTTGGTGCGCGCTCGGATACTGCTTGCTCAGCGCCTTCTCCCATCGCCGCCGGACTCGTCCCTGTTGCAGTGCACCCGGCAATCATAATGAGAGAGCCCAATAATGTGCCCAACAATAAATGCTTTAACCCGCTCATTGAATTATCTCCGTTTTTGGAAAAGCACTCACTGCGATCGTTGCGGAGCGCAATGTGCGCTTTGATTTATCCAGCACCTTGCCGGCCAGCTGGCCGCATGCCGCATCAATATCATCGCCTCGCGTTCTCCGCGTTGTAGTCACCAGACCCCCTTCGCTTAGCAGAGAAGAAAAGCGGCGTACTCGGTCAACCGATGAGCGGCGAAAACCGGAGTTCGGAAAGGGATTAAAGGGAATCAGATTGAATTTACAAGGCACGTCACGCACTAAATGCAGCAAGGCGCGCGCATCTTCATCGCGATCATTGACGCCATCCAGCATGACATATTCAAAGGTTATAAAGTCACGCGGGGCATACTGCAAATAGCGTCGGCATGCGGCTAGCAATTCAGCCAATGGATACTTGCGATTGATAGGCACCAACTTGTCACGCAGACCATCCGTTGGCGCGTGCAGAGAAACCGCCAACGCGACAGGGCATACCTGAGCCAGACGATCCATTGCCGGAACAATGCCTGAGGTGGAAACGGTAACCCGTCGCCGCGATAAGCCATAGGCGTTGTCATCCAGCATGAGCTGCAAGGCAGGAATGAGGTTTTCAAAATTAGTCAAAGGCTCACCCATACCCATCATCACGATATTGCTGATGACGCGATCTCCCGCAGGATCATGGCCCAAGGCCCGATTTGCCTGCCATACCTGGCCGATAATTTCAGCTGTCGTTAAATTTCGGTTAAATCCCTGCCGTCCGGTAGAACAAAATACACAGGCAAGCGCACAACCGGCTTGCGATGAAATACACAGCGTACCTCGCTGACCTTCTGGAATGAAAACTGTTTCCACCGCATTGCCATTACCCACATCGAACAAGAACTTGCGCGTCCCATCGTCAGATAATTGATCGCTAATAATCGGCGGTGGCATGACGGTAGCACGGGCCAGCAATTTCTCGCGGAGCGATTTTGCAAGATCGCTCATCTTGTTAAAATCACCCTCCCCAAAGTGATGCATCCAGCGCAAAACTTGACGGGCACGAAAAGGCTTCTCATCTTGCTGAGAAAACCATGCCGTCATACTTTCTGCATCGAAATCGAGGAGATTAACTGCCATGACAAATTAGCGTGAGTAAACGCTCATCGCAGGGAAGAAATAGGCAATTTCAACAGCAGCTGTTTCAGCTGCATCCGAACCATGCACCGCATTGGCATCAATGCTGTCAGCAAAATCGGCACGAATGGTGCCAGGCTCAGCCTTTTTGGGATCCGTGGCACCCATCAACTGCCGATGATTGAGTACAGCATTCTCACCTTCGAGTGCCTGTACCATGACGGGACCGGAAATCATGAATGAAACGAGATCATTAAAAAACGGGCGCGCTTTATGAACGGCATAAAAACCTTCCGCCTCTTGGCGTGACAGGTGATGCATACGGGCAGCAATGACCCTCAGCCCGTTCTTCTCAAAGCGGGAATAAATCTCGCCGATTACATTCTTGGCTACTGCATCAGGTTTGATAATTGAAAGGGTACGCTCTACAGCCATAACATTCTCCAGTGGTGGGTGATTAACAACAATAACTTCTTATTTTATCGCATATTTCCTGGCATTCCCGCGGCTTTCGAGTGCCTTTTGCTGTGTTTAAACTTTCTTTGCAAAATGAAGCTCGCTTGCCACAACCCACAGTCGATAAGTTGGCGTTTCAATGCTCGGATGCCGATCATTCGATGCCGTTCGGACTTGCCGGACAAACTCATTGAGCCGTCGCTCATCAGGCAATTGAACTTTATTACCGCTTAACAGCGAACGCATCAAGTTCCTCGCTCGAATTTCTGTCAATTCACGCAATAAACTTGCTTCAAGAGGAAACAAAAACTGATCTTTTTTTAAATCCAGCAGGGCCAGATCATCCAATAAAACCTGGGCATCTGAAAATCGCCTTGCAGCAATAGACAGCTGCTCCACTGCTTTAGGAAAACGTGCCTTGAGGATAGGCACAACCTCGTGGCGTAAATAATTGCGCGTGAAGTAGCGATCTTTATTGCTCTCGTCCTCCACCCATTCCAATTGATGCTCTGCTGCATACTCAAGCAGGGATTCTTTTGGTAGTTCGAGAAATGGGCGAAGTACGCGCCCGCGCAGCACGGGAATACCCCCGGCCCCTCTCAAGCCAGACCCACGTAGCAAATTATGCAGAACAGTTTCTGCCTGATCATCTGCATGATGCGCCATACATACCCGCCCTGAGGAATGCGCCAACAAGGCATCAAGCCGTATTTTTCTTGCGGCTGCCTCAATTCCCTCGCCAAGCTCAGGTTTAACGAAGACATCAATAACAGACAAATCAATACCTAGCCGGGCACAGGTCTGCACGCAGTGGTCGGACCACTCGTCTGCATTTTTGCTTAACCCATGGTGCACATGAACTGCGGTGAGATGCAAATCCAGCAAAGGTGCAATGCTCTTCAGTGCGCAAAGTAAAACAGTTGAATCCAAGCCACCCGAATAAGCAACAGTTAAAGCCTGGCCTTTTAGATCATGACGAATCAGAATACTCGTCAGGGTAGCCTCGACTCCCTTATTGAACGACTTGTTCCTTGAATCGACCATAGCTCATCAGCCGCTCGAAGCGCCTTTCGACAAGCTCCGGAATAGATAATTTTGACAATTGACTTAATTCCTCCTGTAGGCTTATTTTCAGCGCTTTCGAGGCCTCTTCATGATCGCGATGTGCTCCACCAAGGGGCTCATTTATGATTCGATCAATCAGCCCTAGTGACTTCAACCGTTGTGCAGTTATTCCCATGGCATCTGCCGCATCACCGGCACGATCTGCGCTTTTCCAAAGAATAGAGGCACAGCCTTCTGGAGAAATTACAGCATAAGTTGAGTATTGCAGCATCATCACCGTATCTGCCACAGCAATAGCTAACGCCCCACCAGAACCCCCTTCACCAATAACTGTTGCGATGATTGGCACTTCAAGCTCAGCCATGACCAAGAGATTGCGGCCAATAGCTTCCGACTGTCCTCGCTCCTCGGCACTAATTCCAGGATACGCTCCCGGAGTATCAATAAATGAAAAAATGGGTAACTGGTATTTTTCAGCCATGCGCATTAATCGCAACGCTTTACGATAGCCTTCCGGACGAGGCATACCAAAGTTACGGGTAATTTTTTCTTTGGTATCTCTACCTTTTTGGTGGCCAATGACCATACAAGACTGGCCATTAAATCTGGCCATACCACCAACAATGGCAGCGTCTTCGGCCGAGCTGCGATCGCCATGCAACTCTTCAAAATCAGTAAATATGCTGCTCAAATAATCAAGGGTATAAGGGCGATTAGGATGGCGAGCAACCATGGCGCACTGCCACGGCGTTAACTTCGCATAGATATCTTTGGTTAGCTTTTTACTTTTAGCCTCAACCTTAGATATTTCTTCGGAAATATCTACCGCAGAATCATCTTGAACAAAACGTAATTGCTCAATTTTTGATTCAACTTCGGCAATAGGCTGCTCAAACTCAAGGAAAGAAATTTTCATTGCACAATTTTACCATTAACAGAAACTGCACAAGCCTCCCGACTCGCACATAAAAAAACCCCCTCAAGTTATGGGCTTGAGGGGGTTTTACAAGGGGAGTCTGGCGTTGACCTACTTTCTCGCACGGTGAAGTGCAATATCATTGGCGCAGAGGCGTTTCACGGTCCTGTTCGGGAAGGGAAGGGGTGGTTCCACCTCGCTATGGACACCAGACTTAAAAGGGGTGCGCGGGAATTGGCTAAATAGCCGGTCCGGCGCACATGATTCGAAAGAAGTAAAAGCTTGCACAAATCACAAGACAGCTGAATGCACATGAATGGGGTTGTCATTGTAACGACTGATGTTGGCGACACTCCGCACGGTTCAATGTGCAGAACCGCTAACAGTGCTGAAGCTTACTGTTATAGGGTCAAGCCTCACGGGCAATTAGTACAGGTTAGCTTAACGCATTGCTGCGCTTCCACACCCTGCCTATCAACGTCCTGGTCTTGGACGACCCTTCAGGGGGATCGAATCCCCGGGATATCTCATCTTGAGGCGAGTTTCCCGCTTAGATGCTTTCAGCGGTTATCTCTTCCGAACTTAGCTACCCGGCGATGCGACTGGCGTCACAACCGGTACACCAGAGGTT
>SCUZ01000065.1 GCA_004322535.1 Rugosibacter sp. | reverse complement strand
GTGTGCCACCTGAAAGCGGAAAGAGAGGTTCCAACGTGATTTACTTCGACGTGAAAGCGATGGCAGATGAAAAAACTGCCGTGCGAGAAAAAGCGACTTTTCTTCAGCCATGAAGGGACTACAAAGCGCTTCACATAGTCGGCCGTGGTATCGTGAACCGTGGCCCTGGATTCTGATGAGCGGTCCCTTCATCGTGGTGGTTGCGGCACTGGTCACCGCGTGGATTGCCGTTAAAACTGATGATGGCCTGGTAACGGCGGATTATTACAAAAAAGGCCTGGCCATCAATCAAACTTTGGTTAGTAGCGAGCAGGCAAGAAAATCCGGATTGACGGCAGGTGTCCGTCTCGCAGACCGTGGGCTTTTTATTCGTCTGCAGGCAACTGCCCCTGCTTTTGTGTTGCCATCTCTACTGCTGGTCAGCATTTCCCATCCTACGCGAGCAGGGCTAGACCAGACATTTCAGTTGCCGCGAACTGGCGATAGCTATCGAAGTGATTCGATTCATTTACCGGTCGCTGGTCACTGGCTCGTTTTACTCGAGGATGACAAGAAAACCTGGCGTTTGTTAGGTAATATCGTCTTGCCAGCCAATGGTGAAACAATCATCGGAGCTTCTGAAGAAACCAAGTAATCAACTGGTTAACCTTGGCGACGATGGTAAACCTGTCACATGATAAATATCAAAATAATGCTTGATTCCATACAGGGGAGACGCAATGCAAAATATCCTATCCGTACTATGGCCATCTTTTTTGGTTGCCGGCATTGCTGAGGGAGTTTTTTTCACATTGATCGATCCACGTGAGCTTTATTTGCTTGGCGAACCCGTTCACTTTTCCAGCCTCGCAACCTATTCCGTTGGTTTTTTTTGTTTCTGGGCAATTTGTGCAGCTTCCAGTGCGGTGACTTGCTATCTTCTCCGTACTGCAAAAAAGCCTGATGATGCTGATCGGAGAACGTAATTCCACAAGAAACTGCAGAGCACCGACCACCTATCTATCGACCATTTGCGCAGGATTTTTGAGTGGATTGGTGTCTTCTACATTAGCGGCTAGAGCCTGTCCTGCGACAGCATTTTTTTAAGTCTGACAGTATCTACGAGCCGGATACGCTTTTTCTCTACCTGGAGCACTCCTTCCTCTTGTAGATGGGAAAACGTACGGCTGACTGTTTCCAGCTTTAAGCCAAGATAAGAACCAATTTCTTCACGTGTCATGCGTAGATTGAAGTCTGTGGAGGCATAACCCCGAGCTGCATATCGCTGAGACAAGTTAAGTAAAAACGCAATCACACGTTCTTCTGCACGCATCGCGCCTAACATCATCATCATCCCCTGGTCGCGGACAATCTCGCGACTCATGACCCGATGCAAGTGACGCTGCATTGTGGGTACCTTGACTGAAATCGTTTCCAGTTCATGAAATGGAATGAGACAGACTTCGCTATCTTCAAGGGCAATCGCATCACAATGATGAGTTTCTGCACTAATGCCATCCATGCCCAGTACTTCGCCCGGCATGTAGAAGCTAGTGACTTGGTGACGGCCATCTTCAGACAGTACTTCGGTTTTGAAAAAGCCAAGCTTCACCGCATAAATTGCCGTGAAGCGGTCGCCCGAACGGAAAATTGCCTCACCACGCGCAATTTTTCTTCGCTCATCCACCAGGCTATCCACCAAGGAAAGCTCGGTTTCTGAAAGTCCGATGGGCAAACAGAGCTCCTGTAAATTGCACTGCGAACAGGCAGGTTGAAGTTTGGTAATTTCAGTCATAGTTAAAGTGCTTTATCAAAGCAATACTCCAATCCACCTTGTTGTTGACCTTGATCAATTCGGCATCCGTAAAATTGCGGCAACATGAAAAGCATACACCTTATGAATTCCTCAAAATTCATGAATGATCAGGAAATCATTTTCGACAGCCAACTGATTCGCCGTTTCGACGTAAACAGCCCAAGATACACATCTTACCCGACTGCTGATCGTTTTATTGAGGCTTTTACGGCTGATCATTACGCGCATTGGTTAGGCCAGAGAGGGGCGGTAACTCCCAGTCGCCCTCTCTCGCTGTATGTTCACATTCCGTTTTGCCCGACAATCTGCTACTACTGCGCCTGCAACAAAATCATCACGAAAGACCATGGCCGCTCGGCCAAATATCTTACCTATCTAGGCAAGGAAATGGATCTGGCGCTGGCTGTGCTCGGTGGTACGCGCGAGGTTACTCAGATGCACTGGGGTGGTGGTTCGCCGAGTTTTCTTGCGGATGATGAAATGCGACATCTGATGGATACGATCCGCAGCCGTTTCCAGTTGCTGCCAGAGGGTGAGTATTCAATCGAGATTGATCCGCGCAAAGTCAAAACGGCCACTGTCGCGCTACTGGCTGAACTTGGCTTTAATCGCATGAGTATCGGCGTGCAGGATTTTGCACCGGAAGTGCAACAAGCCGTTAATCGCATTCAGAGTCTGGAAGAAACAAAACAGGTCATGGATGCGGCACGCGAGTGTGGCTTCAAGTCGTTAGCGGTAGATCTTATCTATGGCCTGCCCAAACAGAATATGATTGGTTTTAATCACACGCTGGATGAAGTGATCAAACTCGGCCCGGATCGTCTCTCGATCTACAACTATGCCCATGTGCCTAATCAGGCCAAACCACAGCGCCGTATTAGCGAAGGTGATTTGCCCACCGCCGATGAGCGCTTGCAGATTCTGCAGCTGGCGATTCGCCGCCTGACCGATGCAGGTTATGTTTTCATTGGTATGGATCATTTCGCCAAACCCACGGATGAGCTGGCTATTGCTCAAAGTCAGGGGCGTTTGCATCGAAATTTTCAGGGATATTCCACACATGCTGAAGCAGACTTAATAGCCTTCGGAGTTTCTGCTATCGGCAAGATCGGCCCCAGCCACGTGCAAAATGTGCGGACCTTGAATGATTACTATGATCGTCTTGATCACGGCATACTGCCTGTGCTGCGCGGGATTCAGTTAACTCCCGATGACTTGTTGCGACGCAGTATCATTCAGGCATTGATGTGTCACTTCACCTTGCCCATCGAATCTTTCGAGATTGCCCACTTGATCAATTTCAAATCCTATTTCGCGACAGAATTAACTGATCTGGCGGTGATGGAAGAAGATGGATTGGTTACGATGACTGACCAATGGATTACCGTTAATCCCCCGGGTCGCCTCCTGGTGCGGGCCATTGCCATGGTGTTTGATCGCTACCTGCGTTTCGATCGGGACCGGATTCGCTACTCAAAAGTTATTTGAGCATGAGCACACACAAGACAGGACAGCACAAGATACCCGATGCCTGACAGTGGTTTTTTTGCGGTATTCCTCATTGGGTTGCTCGGTGGGGTGCATTGTGTGGGCATGTGCGGTGGCATCGTTTCCGCGCTGACAGTACAGCTCCCTCGCCAAAAAGCGCCGTGGTCAATCCATCTGGCCTATAACCTTGGCCGTATCGGCAGTTATATGACGGCAGGTGCCTTGATGGGGGCAGTGGGCAGCCTTGGGCTGTTGCTTGATCATTGGTTGCCAGTGCAGATGACACTCTACATAGCCGCCAATCTGATGTTGATTGGTCTCGGTCTTTATCTTACCGGCATGACTCAAACGCTGGCTTTTGTCGAACGCGCCGGACAACGGGTGTGGCGACGAGTGCAGCCATTGACCCGTCGCTTTTTGCCTGTGCGTGGGGTGGCACAAGCCCTGCCGCTGGGCATGTTGTGGGGTTGGCTGCCCTGTGGACTGGTGTATAGCGTGCTGGCGCTGACCCTGCTTTCTGGAAGTCCGGTACGCGGTGCGTTGACCATGCTGGCCTTTGGCCTTGGTACGCTGCCTAATCTCATGCTGGCGGGGCTGTTGCTGGTGCGTTTTCGCCGCGTTATTCAGGGCCGCGCATTGCGTTTTGGCAGTGGCTTTCTGGTTCTGGCGTTTGGCGCATGGGGTCTTGTCAATGCCACCACGCTCGGCGGCAAGCTATGGCAGGGCATCATCTGCCACATTTAATAAAGTCGGTGCTGGTGACACGCCGCGAAACCTTGAGTCCATTTCTGGAAAGTCCCCTTGGGGGCGACTGGCCGCCTCATGCGGGAGAATCGCACCCCAGAATTTATTGATAAATCTGTGGATCAGTTGATTCAAGTCAACTGGGGTTTGACACAGCTCATTTACCCTTTGCAGCAGTTAGCGCTAAAAATCACCATGCGGCAGTAGCGGCTTGGTTTCTGAACAGCGTGCTGCTCTGCAAGGTTTCCAAAAATATGTTGAACAAAAAAAGAGGAGAGTGCGATGGCTGTGACACGATTAAGCTACATGAGTATCCATGCCCTGGATCTCACTGCGAGCGAAAAACATTACACCGATGTGGTTGGTTTGCGGGTTACCGGGCGGCGGTCTGGCCAGGTCTACTTGCAAGCACACGAGTCGCAAGATCATCACTGCATTATCCTTAATGCTTCTGACCGCGCTGGGCTGGATCACGCCGGTTTCAAAGTGAGTGACGTCAATGATTTGATGGAAGCCGAAGTCGCCGCCAGGGACTGGGGTCTGGCCACGCGCCGTGTCGCCAGCGGCGACATTCCGGGGCAGGGCGGCGGGCTCATGATCACCCTGCCATCCGGGCACGTCTTCAACCTCTTTTATCATTCCGAGAAAGTTGGCTACAGCTACGGCATGAAAGACCCGGACATCATTCTTGATCATATCGATGGCATTTCGCCTGTGACGCATCTTGACCATGCCCTTCTGGCTGGAAACGATTGCGATAAATCCGTCAAGTTTTTTTTTTGATGGAAGCATTGGACTTCAATCTGACCGAAACGATTCTTGGGCCCGATGGCAGTTCATTCGCTTTCTTTTTGACGACGAGCAGCACGGTTCATAACCTTGCCTTTGCGCCCGGGCCACCCAATAGTCTGCACCACATTGCTTTTTATGTGAATGACCGGGCGGATGTGATTCGTCGCGTCGATATGCTCAAGCACAGAAAAATCACGACACTGGACTATGGCATCAGCCGTCATGGCATTGGCGGAGTCACGACGACGTATTTCTTTGACCCTTCCGGCAATCGCAACGAATTCCAGTGTGGAATTTACGAAGCGCCGACTATCCGGGGCAGTGCCCCTCCCATCGTTTGGGCGGGTGAACATATTCCCAGAGGCGCTTTTTATTACGAGAGCGCCGTCCCGGCCAACTTCTTTGAAGTCGTCACTTGAAAATATACGAGGAGAAACGCATGAGTTTACTGCACCGTGGCATACATCGTCTGGGCTACGCGTGGATTGCCG
>SCUZ01000064.1 GCA_004322535.1 Rugosibacter sp. | reverse complement strand
CGCGGCTTCAGTGGCGGCCATGCCCAAGGCGTTGGCATGCGGCACGATGCCGCGCATGGCGGTGGTGAATTTGCGCCGCAAGGTGGCATCGGAAATCACGGCAAAGGCACAGCCCAATCCCGGGATGTTGAAGGTTTTCGATGGCGCCATCAACGTAATGGTGCGCGCCGCGATGTCGTCGCCGAGTGTTGCAAAAACTCGGTGCTGGTGAGACGGCGGCGAAAGGACCAGTCCGTTGTGGATTTCGTCCGAGCAGATGACAAGATCATGTTTTTCAGCCAGCCGCGCAAGCTGTGTCAGCTCATCAATCTGCCATGCGCGGCCGGTCGGGTTGTGCGGATGGCAGAGCAGAAAAAGTTTTGTTGACGAGCCTTCTAGTGTGGCATCCACCGCGTCGAAATCCCATTCCCAGCGGTGCTTGCCTTGCACTAGTGGCACACTGATCAGGCGCCGTTCTGCGTGTTTTGGCGCGGAGAGAAAGGGCGGATAAATCGGTGTTGCAGTAAACACGGCATCATCTTTTTCGCCGATGGCACGGCAAACCACATTGAGCGCAGAAACCAGACCTGGCAGCCAGACGATCCATTCGGGCGCAATGGCCCAGGCGAATTGGCGCGCCAGATAATTCATCACGGTTTCGGTTTGCTGCGCAGTGGGTTGGTTGTAACCGAATACGCCGTGCGCCACGCGTGCATGCAAGGCGGCAATCACTGCGGGCGGCGCGGCGAAATCCATGTCGGCTACCCACAGTGGCAGGATGTCGCGGCCGGCGTACTTTGCCCATTTCTCCGAATCCGTGCCCGTGCGCTCAACCGGTGCGTCGAAATCAAAATTCATGCAACGTCCGTTCAATGCTCATCCCAGAAACAGTCGATACGCAGGATTTTTTGTCTCGTCGCAGTACTGATAGCCAAGGTTTTTCAGAAACACGCCAAAGGCTTTCATGTCCTGCGGGGGTACTTGCATGCCGACCAGCACGCGGCCGGTGTCGGCGCCATGGTTGCGGTAATGGAACAGGCTGATATTCCAGTCCGCGCTCATCTTGTTCAAAAAATTCATCAGCGCGCCGGGGCGTTCGGGAAATTCGAAACGGTAGAGCAATTCGTGCAGCTTGCCGTCACTCTGCGGTGCATGGCCGCCAACCAGATGCCGGATGTGCAGCTTGGCCATTTCATCGTCCGTCAGGTCCAGCGTGGGGTAGCCGTGTTTTTTGAGCTGCGTGACCAGATTGCTGGCTTCCTTGCGATTTGCGACCTGCATGCCGACGAATACATGCGCCTGGCCCGCGCTGTAGTAGCGGTAGTTGAACTCGGTGATATTGCGCGCACCGAGCAGGGTGACGAATTTTTTGTAGCTGCCAGGCTGCTCGGGCAGTGTTACGGCGAGCAGGGCTTCGCGCTGTTCGCCGACTTCAGCGCGTTCGGCAACAAAGCGCAGGCGATCAAAATTCATGTTCGCGCCGGAGGCCACTGCCACCAGTGTTTTGCCCCGCACGCGATGTTTGGTTGCCCAGGCCTTGGCGCCTGCGACTGCCAAGGCACCGGCCGGCTCTAAAATCGAGCGTGTGTCTTCAAACACATCCTTGATCGCCGCGCAAATGGCATCGGTATCAACCAATACCATTTCATCGACATATTCGCGGCACAGGCGAAAGGTTTCTTCGCCGACATATTTCACGGCAGCGCCATCGGCAAACAGGCCGACGGTGTCCAGTTTCACCCGCTTGCCAGCCGCCAGTGAGCGCGTCATGGCATCGGCATCGATCGCTTCAACGCCGATGATTTTTATTTCCGGCCGCAGGCGTTTGATATAGGCGGCCACGCCGGCAATCAGCCCGCCACCGCCGACGCAGCAAAACACGGCTTCAATCGGATCGGCATGCTGGCGCAAAATCTCCATACCGATCGTACCTTGCCCGGCGATAACATCAGGATCGTCAAAGGGGTGCACGAATGTAAGCTTGTGTTTTTTTTCCAGCGTTAGCGCATGCGCATAAGCGGCGTCATACGAGTCGCCTGCCAATACGACTTCGCCGCCGCGCTTTTTTACCGCGTCGATCTTGATCTGCGGCGTGGTGGTGGGCATCACGATGACTGCGCGTATGCCGAGCTTTTGCGCCGACAATGCGACGCCCTGCGCGTGATTGCCAGCGGAAGCACAGATCACGCCGCGTTTGCGTTGTGCTGGGGTGAGATGCACGATTTTGTTGTACGCGCCGCGCAGCTTGAAACTGAATACCGGCTGCATATCTTCGCGCTTCAACAAAATGCGATTGCCGCAACGTGCAGAAAGATTGGCCGCCAGCTCGAGCGGAGTTTCTACCGCGACATCATAGACGCGGGCATTGAGAATTTTTTTCAAGTAATCCATGGTGGGCACAGTCATGCGGGGAACATCCGCGAGGCGGTAAGAAAGTACAAAGGGTAACATGCGGCATGGATTTTTCTTTCACGTCAGAGGCTGGCTTGGCCGGTCTTTTTTTTGTTTCCTTTCTTTCTGCTACGCTGTTGCCTGGTGGCTCGGAACTCGCGCTGCTCGCTTTTGTCAAATTTCATTCCGCGCAAACCGCTGAAGCTTTTGTGCTGGCGACCATCGGCAATACGCTGGGCGGCGTGACGACTTACTGGATGGCGCGCGCGCTGCCGGAGCCCAAAGACCTCAATCGATTGGCGCTGGTACGACGCTGGGGTGTGCCGGTACTGATTCTGGCCTGGGCGCCGGTGATCGGCGATGCGCTGTGCGCGGCGGCGGGCTGGCTACGGCTGCCCTGGATGCCTAGTGCATTGTGGATGGCAGTGGGCAAAGCGGCGCGTTATGGCGTGGTGATCGCGGGTGCTGGATTGTTTTGAACGGCGATTTGTGCAAAAGTCGGCACGGGTAACGCGGCGTGACGCTTTATCAATCGCGCAAATCACGCCCGGTGAGCTTGAGAAAAACATCTTCCAGGCTGGCGGGCCGGTGCAATGTGCGCAGCGCGGGGCGTGCTGCCAGATGGGCGAGCAAGGGCGCGGCCTCAGCAACATAACAAAAGACCGTCTCGCCACTGATTTCCACCCGATGTGAAAAAGCCTGTGCTTCGGTTGCCGCCCAGCCGGGAGCATCTTCACCATACACCTCGACCACCTGGGCTTCAATGTGCTGGCGAATCAGCCCGCGCGGCGCGCCTTCGCTGATCAAACGGCCATTATCGATAATGGCCAGCCGGTCGCACAGGCGCTCGGCTTCGTCCATGAAGTGCGTGGTGAGCAAAATGGTTTTGCCCTGGGTGAGGAGTTGTTTCAGGCGCTGCCAGATCAGGTGTCGCGCTTGGGGGTCAAGGCCCGTGGTGGGCTCATCCAGCACCAGCACGTCGGGGTCGTTGATCAGTGCACGGGCTAGCGTCAGTCGTCGCTTCATGCCACCGGACAGCTCACGGATATTGGCGTTTTCTTTGCCACCTAGTCCGGCAAACTCAAGCAACACGGGAATTTTCGGGCGCAGTGTGGCATCCGTCAGACCAAAGTAACGGCCATAAACCAGCAGATTTTCAGCGGCGGTAAAGTCCGGGTCCAGGTTGTCAAATTGCGGCACGACGCCAATTTTCATGCGTGCTTCGCGCGCGTGTTCGGGCACGGAAAAGCCCACTAGCCAAATCTCGCCGGCATCCGGCGCAGTAAGCCCCAGGCAACAGCGCAAGGTGGTGGTTTTGCCTGCGCCGTTGGGACCAAGCAGGCCATAGCATTCGCCACGCTGCAGGGTAAAGCTTAAGCCATTGACGACCTCTTTTCCTGCATACGATTTGTGCAACTGGTGTACGCTTAACGGCACACCGTGGTTGAGCGCGCTCATGCAGGCCATGCGCGACGCACAATGTCTTGCAGGATATGCAGCTTGCGATGAAAAAAGTGATCCGCACCGGGCACCACCACCACGGGCAGTTCCAGAGGTTCGGCCCAGGCGAGTACATTCGCCAGCGGCACGGTTGTGTCTGTCGCACCGTGGATTACCAGGGTGCCTGGGGCGACGGCTTCGGTGGCATAGCTGCGCGCGCCTTTGATATAACCTGCCGCAGTGCCGACCAAAACCAGCCAGTGCGCCTCATGTCGGGCATCGGCCAGCTTTTTGGCAACGCGCGCCACCACATACGCACCGAAAGAAAACCCGGCCAGCGTGACGGGAAGCTCACCCCACTGCTGTTGTGCCCGGGTGAGCACGGCGAGCAGATCGTCGGTTTCTTTATCGCCATGATCATGCATGCCTTCTGAGCCACCCGCACCGCGAAAGCTCGGCCGTAGCACAACGCAACCCTGGCCACGAAAACTACGTGCCAAGGTGGTGACAACTTTATTGTCAGCGGTGCCGCCAAACAGCGGATGCGGATGGCCAATCAGCGCAATGCCGCTTGGCTTGGTGTCACCTGCGGGTAGATCAACAAACAGTTCAATTTTTCCATCCGGGCCATCGATCAGCAGGGTTTGCAAAAGCGGTTGCGCCATGTTTACACCTTCAGGCGTTCAACCACGCGGCCGCGCACTAAATGCTGATCAATAATTTCATCGATATCTTCTTTATCCACATAGGTGTACCAGACAGCTTCCGGATAGATCACCAGAACCGGCCCCAGTTCGCAGCGGTCAAGACAGCCTGCGCTATTGATACGGGTAGCACCAGGTAGCGAGTTTCCCAAGGTCTTGATGCGGTCTTTGGCATAGCTGCGTAATTCGCTCGCGCTTAAGCTGTTGCAGCAGGATTCACCCGCCGCACGCTGATTGGTGCAAAAAAACACATGCCGTTGAAAATGACTCATGCGGTCACTCCAAAATAAAAAAAGAGGCCACACGTTACACGAAAAAATGGTCTTTTTACGCATGGATAAGCGCGAGACAAGCATGTAAATCTCCGCACGTTGCTTGTCGGAGTGCTCTGACTCAATGCGACTTACAAACTATCTACCGGGTCATGCGAAATGCGGAGTTCGGCTTCATTTCCGGTTAACGCTACGCGGTGCAATGCATACAGAAGGTCTACGATGTTATTTTTCAATGTCAGCAAGGTCTGGCAGAGCGCCCGGGCTGCCGTCTGCTGGTCGGTGCTGTGCAGGTGAATGATTTGTGTGCCGGTGCGGTGAATCTCGGCGTGAACCGGTTCAAGCGAGGTGAATTCGGGTAAATGTCCATAACGCGCTTGGCCGTGACTGTAATACCAGAGGCCAAAACGGCACAGATGATGGTTGGTTAGTTGCTCATGAGTGAGTGACAACGGTGCTTGGTTCGCCACTGTGTCAAGCACCTGCTTGATCCAAGCCAGGTGATCATGCTCGGCTACCAGTAGCGGAAAGTCGCTGATATCCCATTTTTGCGCATTGGCCCACTGGCGCCATTTCGGGTCAGGAGTGAATTGTGCTGCCCAGTCCAGCACTTGCGAAGCCGGCATGGGGCGAGCAATGCCATAGCCTTGGCCGATATCACAACCCAAACGCATTAGCATGACACCGTGTTCTGCGGTTTCTACGCCTTCGGCAATCAGCGCACGGTTAAATGCCGATGCCAGGTTGATCACCGCTTCAATCATGGCTAAGTCGTCGGTATCATCAAGCATGTCGCGTACAAAGGACTGGTCAATTTTGAGCGTGTCGGCTGGCAGCCGTTTGAGGTAGCTGAGTGAAGAATAACCCGTGCCGAAGTCATCCAGCGAAAACTTGACACCCAGTGCCTGACACGAGTAAATCAGTTGCTGTACGTGTTGTATGTCACCCAATGCGACAGATTCGAGAATTTCGAGTTCCAGTTGCTGCGGTGGCGATTCAGGATGGCGTGCGAGAATGGCTTTCAATCGATCAAGAAAATCCGACAACTGAAAATGGCGAGCAGCGATATTTACGCTGATTGGCCAGTCCTTTCCTGCCGCTGACCACATGGTGGCGTTTTGCTGCAACGCCTGCTCGATGACCCATTCGCCAATCTCGATAATCAGATCATGCTGTTCGGCCAGGGGCAGAAAATCCATCGGTGGTACGAGACCTTGTTGTGGGTGTTGCCAGCGTAGCAAGGCTTCCATGCCAACGATGTTGCCATTGCGCATATTGACCTTGGGTTGGTAATGCAGACACAGCTCATCGTCCTGCAGAGCCTCGCGGATGCGGGCCAGCGTCTGCTGCGAAGTTTGTGCCTGCCGGTCGTTCGCAACGTCGAACCAGTGGAAGCGGTTGCGCCCTGCCTGCTTGGCCAGATACATCGCCTGATCGGCGTGGCGCAGCAGGGTATCGGCATCGGCTTCATCAAGCGGATAAATGGCTACGCCAATACTGGCCGAAATGCTGATCGTGTGTTCTTCTATAACATACGGCGCAGAGACGGTTTCAAGGATGCGCCGCAGGACAAGTTCCAGTTGCTGGCGGTCGGCAAGACCGCCCAGCAACATGACAAACTCGTCGCCGCCGAGCCGGGCGACAGTATCCTCGCTGCGCACGGCCTGATTCATGCGGGCGGTGACTTCAATCAGCAGGCGGTCGCCCATATCGTGACCATACAGATCATTCACCGGTTTGAACTGATCCAGATCCATCAAGCACACGCCCAGCAGATTTTTCTGGCGGCGGGCGTTCGCCAATGCCCGCTGAAACCGGTCGGCAAGTAAGACACGATTCGGCAGGCCAGTGAGCACATCGTGCCCCGCCTGCCAGCGCACACTTTTCAGCAACTGGTGTTTTTCGGAAACATCATGGAAAACCAGGACGCAGCCCAGAAGCGTGTCGTCACGCAGGAAGATAGGCGCGGCCGAATCCTCAATGTTGTATTCCTTGCCATCACGCGCAATCAGCACCGTGTGATTGGCAAGGTTGACCGTTTTGCCATTCTTCAACACCTCATCGACCGGGCTAACCACCCGCGCACGGGTGGTTTCATTGACGATATGAAAGACGTCGGCCATAGGTTGCCCGATAGCCTCGCTCGCCAGCCAGCCAGTGAGCTGGCTGGCCACATGGTTGATGAAGGTGATGCACCCTTCGGCGTCGGTCGTGATGACGGCATCACCGATCGAGGCAAGGGTAATCTCCGCGCGCTCCTTTTCGGCATATAGCGCGGTGCGCAGGCGGTTTTGCTCGGTCAGGTCGCGTATTTGCGCATGGATCAACGTTTCGCCATGCACGGTTATCCTTGTCAGGGTGATTTCCGTATCCACGAGGGAGCCATCCATGCATCGCATCTGCCACCCGAAATGGTGGTACCCCTTGTGTAGCGTGATGGTGATCATCTCGTGCGCCATCTGGGTAGAAACGCGCCCGTCCGGCTGCCAGGGCAAAGCCATCTCTGTCGGCGATTTGCCGGCAAGAAGCTGCTTGCTGGGGTAACCAAACAACCGTACTGCGGCCTGATTGCTGTCGAAAATACGGCCATCATTTTTTATGAGCATGAGCGGTGCAGCGGCTTCATCAAAAATCCGCCGGAAGGACTCTTCGCTTTCGCGCAGTTCCTTGGCCAGGCGTTTTTGTTCGCCGATGTCGCGCCAGCGTATGTGCAGCACCTCCTCACCATGCACGGTAATGGCGGTGAGCGTGATTTCAGTCTCGATCAGCGAGCCGTCAGTGCGCTTCAATTGCCACTCGAAACCCTTTGTACCATCGCGCAGCGCGGCGGCGATCACTTCTGCTTCGCGGTCTTTTGTTTGCTGCCCGCTCTCCTGAACCTGTGGCGATATGTCTTCGGGGGTAAGGCCCAGCAAATCCTGTTTGCGCTGATACCCGAGTTGTTGCAGCGCTGCCTTGTTGCAATCGACTGCAACGCCTTTTTTGTACAGAATTACGGGGTCGGCGGCCTCGTCAAAAATTTTGCGTGCCGCCTCCTGACTTTCACGCAGTTCCCTGGCCAGGCGCTTTTGCTCGCCAATGTCGCGCCAGCGCATATGCCGTATTTCCTCATCATGCACAGTAATGGTGGTGAGCGTAGTTTCAGTCTCGATTAGCGAACCATCGGTACGCTTTAACAGCCACTCGAAACTATTTTTACCGTCGCGTAGCGCGGCGGCGGTCACTTCCGTTTGGCGGTCTTTTGTTTGCTGCCCGTTCTCCTGAACCGGTGGCGAGATGTCTTGGGGGGTAAGGCCCAGCAAATCCTGGTTGCGTTGATACCCGAGCTGTTGCAATGCGGCCTTGTTGCAATCAACCGCAACACTTTGCTTGAACAGGATGACAGGGTCGGCGGCCTCGTCAAAAATTTTGCGTGCCGCCTCCTGGCTTTCGTGCAGTTCCCTGGCCAGGCGCTTTTGCTCGCCAATGTCGCGCCAATGTGCGTGGAACACCGGCTCGTCATTGATGGTGATGACTGTGGCCGTGACTTCGATATCGAACAGGGAGCCGTCCGCCCGTTTGCACGCCCACTCGAAGCGGTGATATCCGGCTTGTGCGATAAGCTTCGACACTTCAGTCAGCTTTTCAGCCGAGGCACGGCCATCAGGTTGCAAAGGCGGCGAGACCGAAATCAGCGTCAGGTGACAGAGTTCGGCTTTGTCGCGTAAGCCCAGCTGCGCCAGGGCGGCCTGATTGCAATCAAGAAAGCGGCCATCCTTGGTCAACAGAATGGGATCCCTGGCCTCGTTGTAAATTTGCCAGAAGAAACCGCTGTCATCTGGATTGATGGATTGTGCGGCCATGCGAATATCAATCTCCTTGAGCAAGTATTATTGTTGTGTCCGCCAGCTACACGGCACCTGTCTTCTGCGCAGGTAATGACAAAGGATTAATCCTGCACGAGTCCACGCCAGCCAGGATAAACTGGTCAAGTATGGATGCAAAGGCCAGGTAGGGAACCATAATATATGCAGGAAAAAAGCACGTTATTCGTTGCGTAATGTGCCCTGTCCATCAAAAAAAGCCGACCCACGATGGTCGGCGTGAGGTAAAAACAATGCGATGCTTACTTCGACAGGCAGTCTTTCATGAAGGCTTTGCGTTCGTCGCCTGTTTTGCCTTTGGCTTCTTTGTTGCAGCTGACCATTTTGTTTTGTTGCGTCGCTTTTCCTTTTGCTGCTGGTGCGGCTTCTCCGGCACATTTCTTCATGTAAGCCGCTTTCGCTGCGCCGTGTAGTGGCTTGCCTGTTTTGCTGACAGCACTGGATTCGCAGTTGCCGGCGGAGGCTGTTGCAGGGGCCGCAGCAGGACTTTGTGCCAGTGCGACATTGGCAGCGAATAGGGATGCCAGAATAATGAGTAGTCGATGGTTCATTGTGCTCTCCTTGGTGAGATAGGTAATGGCAGTGTCGGCAATGGTAGAAAAAATGACTTGCGACAACGGGGCCATCGCACTGTATAACGATAATCGCAGGATTTAGTTGACTTACCCGTTGTCGGCTTGCAGTGCATTTTCCTGGCGGTCAAGGAACTCTTGCATGCTGTTGATACCGCGCAAGCCCAGGATAGTGACGCGCACGGCGGCCTCAAGCAGCACTGCCAGATTGCGGCCAGCGGCAATAGGTAGTGTAACGCGAGGTATTGGCACGCCCAAAATGGTTTCATTCTGGGCATCCAACGGCAGGCGTGCCGCTTCAGGAACGCCACGTGCAGGTTTTTGCAAATGCACAATGAGTTTCAAGCGTATTTTGCGACGGCAGGCGGTTTCGCCAAAAACTGTACGGATATTAATGAGTCCCAGCCCGCGCACTTCAAGGAAATCGCGCAGCAGATCAGGGCATCGGCCTTCGAGTACATCCAGGCCGATGCGGGACACATCGACGACATCATCGGCGACCAGACCGTGACCCCGCGAAATGAGTTCTAGTGCGAGTTCGCTCTTGCCCGCGCCAGAGTCGCCAGTGATCAAAACCCCCATCCCCAAGACATCCATCAGCACGCCGTGCAAGGCGATTGTTTCAGCCAACTGGCGGGAAACAAAATGGCGCAGTGTGTCGATGACATAAGCGGCAGGCAGTGGTGTTTTTAGTAGTGGCGTATCTGATAGTTCACAGTCGCGCTGAATCTCTTCGGACACAACTAGCCCATCGGTGACGATCAACACGGGTGGCCGTGCGTTGTAGATCGTTTGCATATGACGCTTTACTTTTTCCGGCGCTTGCCGCGCCGCCCACGCAAGCTCTGGTGCGCCGATGACCTGTATGCGTTCCGGGTGCATGAGATTCAAGTGACCAACCAAATCGGCAGGGGCTACAAATTCTTCTTTGGCCGAGATGACTCGCGTTAAGGCGCCACTTACCCAGGTAAGCTGCAACCGTTCCCGGTTACGTTCAAATAGCTGCGAGACGATTAGTTGGCGTTCCATTTGGCAAACAGGCTATGCAAAGTTGCAGTATCGGGTGCACTGGCGAGTTGTTCACGAAAGGTGCGGTTGGAAAACATTTGCGCGAGTTCTGATAGCAATTGCAGGTGCTGCTCGTTGGCGGCTTCCGGCACGAGCAGTACAAAGATATGGCTGACGGGTTTGCCGTCAGGCGCCTCGAATTGCACAGGCGCTTCCAGGCGAAAAAATGCACCCAGTGGTTTTTTGAGCCCCTTGATGCGTCCATGCGGTATGGCGACGCCTTGCCCAAGGCCTGTGGAGCCGAGTTTTTCCCGCGCAAAAAGGGCTTCATATACTACGCTGCGCGCAATGCCCTGATGATTCTCGAAAAGAATGCCGGCATCTTCAAAGACGCGCTTCTTGCTGCTTGCATCAAGCGCGGCGACAACATTATCAAGAGACAGCAGGTTGGCTATGTGATTCATGAAGGGATGCGCGGGAAAATTATCGGGTACTTTTCAGATGCTTACCAGCAGCGGCGCGGAGTATATCGTGCGGCGGGGGCAGTGGATTAAGGGTTATTTGTGGGGTTACTTATATCCACCTGCTTGTCGCGGTGGTGTGTAGAGATTTTTTCTTTGTGTTTGACGATCTGACGATTCAGTTTGTCGGCTAGCTGGTCAATGGCTGCATAAAGATCGATATCCGTTGCATCAGCATGAATATCCCTGCCTTTGACGTGCAGCGTCACTTCAGCTTTCTGTTGCAGCTTGTCCACGGAAAGGATGACATGCGTGCTGGTGACATGATCAAAATGGCGGACCACCCGATCCAGCTTCAAATTGACATAGTCACGCAGGGCGGGGGTAATTTCAACATGATGACCGGTGAGATTGAGGTTCATATAATTTCCTTGTCAGTGGGTTGCTCAGAGACTTTTTCTGAGATTGACGGGCGGGATGTGTAACAATTCTCGATACTTTGCTACGGTGCGGCGTGCTACGACGATCCCTTGCTCGCCCAGAATATCCGCAATACGCGCATCCGAGAGGGGTTTTTTGCCGTCCTCGGAACTGACCAGTTGCTTGATCAGTGCACGTATTGCAGTGCTTGACGCCGCGCCGCCAGAATCTGTGGCGACATGGCTGCCAAAAAAGTATTTAAGCTCATAAACGCCGCGCGGACTTGCCAGATATTTCTGGGTGGTCACGCGGGAAATCGTTGATTCATGCAGATTGACGGCTTCTGCTATTTCGCGCAGGACTAATGGGCGCATGGCAACGGCGCCATGCTCAAAGAAGGCGCGCTGACGATCAACGATGGCTTGCGATACTCGCAAAATGGTATCAAACCGTTGTTGCACATTTTTAATCAGCCATTTGGCTTCTTGCAACTGAGCCGCTAGCCCGGCCGAACTGCCTGTGCCGTTGCTGGTCCCCCGCAAAATATCGGCATAAAGCTTGTTGATGCGCAGCCTTGGCATGGCCTCGTTGTTAAGCGTCACCACCCATTCTTTCCGCACTTTTTTTACGGTGACATCAGGAATCACGTAGCGTATATCCAGTGCAGAAAATTGCGATCCGGGATGTGGATTGAGCGAGCAAATGAGTTCTTGCGCTAGACGTAATTCGTCGTCGGAACAACGCAGAGATTTTTTGATGCGGAGAAAATCATGCGCCGCCAAGTGGTCCAGGTGGTTTGCAACAATGCTTAGCGCCAGCTGGCCTTCGGGGGATGGCCGCAGGTTGTTTAGTTGCAAGGTGAGGCATTCTTTAGCGCTGCGGGCGCCGACACCAGGCGGGTCAAAATTTTGTACGTGACACAGCGCGCTGGCCAGTTCTGCGCGCAGTGTTTCGTGATTCGTTTCTTCTTTTGGAAATAGCTCCAGCAAATCATCAAGTGACTGCATGAGATAGCCATCATCATTCAGGGATTCAATCAGCAAAGCCGTGAGCACACGTTCGCGATCAGACAGGGGCGACATCATGAGTTGTGTATTAAGGTGTTCTTGCAGGCTCATGCTGGCAGTTTGAGTTTCACCACTATCGAGGTCATCATCGTTAGGGTCGCGCGGGCCAGTGTTACTGGAAAACTCAATGCCCCAGCCTTCTTCGTCACGGCTGCCGAATTCGGCAGGCTCTTCAAAAGACTCACTTGTTCCGGGTGTTTCGGACGCGGTGGACGCGGGCGTGGGGAGATCCAGTGATGAAGTGTAGGTTTGTTGATCGGATTCAATACGTTCCAGCAAGGGGTTTTCTTGCAGGGCTTGGTCAATTTCCGCGTTGAGCTCAAGTGTCGAGAGTTGCAGTAGACGAATGGCCTGTTGTAACTGAGGCGTCAACGTCAGGTGCTGCGAAACTTTAAGTTGGAGTGATTGTTTCATCACATTCTGAAGTGCTCGCCGAGATAAATGCGGCGCACGTTTTCATTATCAACAATCTCGGCGGGATGTCCAGCAGCTAGCACGAGCCCATCGTTAATAATGGTGGCGCGATCACAAATACCCAAGGTTTCACGCACATTGTGATCAGTAATCAAAACACCAATACCACGTTCTTTCAGAAAGCGAATAATGAATTGAATATCAACTACCGCGATGGGATCAACGCCAGCAAAGGGTTCATCTAAAAGGATAAAGCGTGGGCGGGTAGCTAACGCACGCGCTATTTCAACCCGTCGTCGTTCGCCACCCGAAAGAGAAATTGCCAAGCTTTTACGAATATGAGTAATGTGTAATTCTTCTAGTAAAACTTGTAGTCGGTCATCGATTTCTTCTTTTTCAAGATCTTGCAGCTCGAGCACCGCACGGATATTTTCATCTACGGTCAGTTTTCTAAAGACCGAATTTTCTTGCGGCAAATAAGAGAGGCCGAGGCGCGCACGTTGATGAATCGGCATATGGGTTAGCCGGTTATGTTCCACGCCTTTTTTGCCTTCGCTTTCATTACTATCAATGCGAATTTCGCCCCCATCAGCGGCGACCAAACCGACGACCATGTAAAAACAGGTAGTTTTTCCTGCGCCGTTAGGGCCGAGTAGGCCAACAACTTCTCCGGCAGCGACTTCAAACGAAACGTCTGTTACGACGGTGCGTGATTTATATTTTTTGCGCAGGTTATGCGCTGACAGAGTTGTGGTTCCAGCTGTCATGCGCCTTCTTCTCCCGAAGAAAATTTCTCTTCCACCAACGGGGCTTCAACTCCACCCAAAGGGTCTTTGAGCAGGCGCCGAACTGTATCGCTGGCAAACCCCCGGGCTTGCAGAAAACGGGCTTGACGTGCCCATTCTTTGGGATTGGCGGGGACTGCCCCAAACCTTCTGCTCCAAAGGCTGCGGGCGCGCACCAGATCGTCTGGCATATCGGCAGCTACGAGAAGCGATTCGACTAATTCGCGGTCAAGACCTTTGGTTAACATGTTATGTCGCAGGCGCAAGATGCCCAAACGGGGAGCTTGGGAACGCACATAGCTTTCCGCGAAGCGGGCATCCGATTGAAGATAGCAAGCTTGGAGTTCAGCAATCACGGCGTTAATTTCTTCCTGTGTTCCGTGCGCCGCCAACTTATTGGCGAGTTCAGCACGGGTATGTTCGCGCCGAGCGAGAAGTCTGATCGCCCGGCTGCGTAGTGCATTCAAACGAATTACTCGGCCGCTGGGGTGCTCGGGGAGGTGCTGAGTCCGACAACACCAACGGCCGCGCGCACTTTGTTTTCAATCTCAGTGGCAAGCTGGGGGCGTTCACGCAGAAAATCGCGTGCGTTGTCTTTGCCTTGACCAATTTTTTCGCCGTTATACGCATACCAGGCACCGGATTTTTCGACGATCTTGTGCACAACACCCAGTTCGACGATTTCGCCTTCGCGTGAAATGCCTTCCCCGTAGAGAATGTCGAAATGTGCTTCGCGAAATGGGGGTGCCACCTTGTTCTTGACCACTTTGACGCGGGTTTCGTTACCAATCACCTCGTCACCTTTTTTGATGGCGCCAGTGCGTCGGATATCCATTCGTACCGAGGCATAAAACTTGAGCGCATTGCCACCAGTGGTTGTTTCGGGGCTGCCAAACATGACGCCGATCTTCATGCGGATCTGGTTGATGAAAATAACCAGCGTATTGGTGCGCTTGATGTTCGATGTCAGCTTGCGCAAGGCTTGCGACATCAGCCGTGCTTGCAGGCCCGGCAGTTGGTCACCCATTTCGCCTTCGATTTCAGCGCGGGGCGTGAGTGCGGCGACCGAATCAATGACCACAAGATCGACGCCACCGGAACGAACCAGCATGTCAGCGATTTCCAGACCCTGTTCGCCCGTATCGGGTTGCGAGATCAGCATGTCGGGAACATTCACGCCAAGCTTGGCGGCATAGCCGGGGTCGAGTGCATTTTCTGCATCGATATAGGCAGCAACCCCACCCGCTTTCTGAATTTCAGCCACCACGTGCAAGCATAAGGTAGTTTTGCCGGAAGACTCCGGGCCATAAATTTCAACGACGCGACCCCGCGGCAAACCGCCGATGCCCAAGGCAATATCCAGTCCCAGAGAGCCTGTCGAGACGGTTTGAATGTCATCGCTGACATTGCCTTCGCCCATTTTCATGATTGAGCCTTTGCCAAACTGTTTTTCAATCTGGGCTAGTGCGGCTTGAAGTGCTTTGCTTTTATTTTCGTCCATGAGTTCTGTCCTAGTAGATAGTTTTGATTATGGCATGGATGGCATAGTTTTTGCCGACTTGGCTTACTGTGGGCTTTCAACCAAGCGAGCAAGTAATCCGTTAAGCGCATGAATCACCGCCTGGCGGCGAATGGCTTCACGGTCACCTGAAAAACACAGGGTTTCAGCAGAGGGTGGTTGCCCTGCACAACACCAGGCAAAACAGATGGTGCCGATCGGCTTGGCGGCAGACCCGCCTGCCGGGCCGGCAATGCCGGTAATTGCTAGCGCGTGGGACGCGGAAGAATGCATTAAGGCACCCAGCGCCATTTCTCGCGCTGTGGCTTCACTGACCGCCCCGTGGGTGGCAAGCGTCTGGTCTTGTACGCCTAGCATGTCACTTTTGGCGGCGTTGGAATAAGTGATAAACCCGCGGTCGAACCATGCGGAACTGCCTGCGGTATGCGTAATGACTTGCGCTGCCCAGCCGCCGGTACAGGATTCTGCCGTGGCAATAGTAGCAATGCGGGTCATGGCGGCTTGACCGATCGCCAGGGACAAGGCGGCAAGCTCCGGATCCATGGCTAATACCCCGAGGAAGTCAGCAGAGTCTTGGCCACAGCCAAGGTGAGTATGGTGTAGCTCGCTGCAATGGCATCGTCCATCATTACCCCGAAGCCGTTTTTAACGTGGGTATCGAAATAGCGTGCGGGCTGGGGTTTGACAACATCATAAAAACGGAAGCCCAGAAAAGCCGTTAATTGCCACCAAAAACTGGTGGGTGCGAATAACAGCACGGCCCAGAATGGCACGATTTCATCCCACACGATGGCCCCATGATCAACTACACCGAGATCGCGTCCTGTAATGTGGCAGGCAGAAATACCGATTCCGAAGGCGAGCACAAGAAACAGCGCGAATACCAGGTCACTGGGCATTTGTCCGCGCAACATGGCATAGGTGACCCAGGCAAAAGCGGTTCCTGCCGTGCCGGGGGCAAAACCGGAAAGCCCGCTGCCGAAACCACAGGCGAGGAGATGCGCAGGGTGCTGAAAAAGAAATTTAAACGGTGGGGCGGGCAGGAACATGGGCGTTAGAAAAATTAAAGGAAATGGTCAAAACCGTGGCGCGTTGGGGTAATGGGTAATCCCTGGTCATCGTGAATAACAAACCTGTCTGATGTGTTTGGCACAGGGGAGGTAATAGCGCCAATGCAGGTGAGCGGTAAATCGATCTCAACCGCCAAGGTGGCCATGAAGGGGCGATGCGCTGCGGGAAGCGTGAAAATCAGTTCGTAATCATCGCCTCCCGAAAGATAACAATCGCGCGCTAATCCGGCGGGCGGCAGATGCGGTATATGGAGCTTTGCTACGCAGTGCGAGGCTGTCAGGATGTGCCCGAGATCAGCGAGTAAACCATCGGAAACATCAATCGCCGCAGTGGCCAAGCCACGCAATGCCAAGCCAAGCACCACCCGTGGTTGCGGGCGATGCAGGGCTGCCAGGCATTGATCCAGCTGCGGTTCGGCAAGCGTTATGCGGCCTTGTAAATGGGCTAATCCGAGGGCTGCGCGTCCGGGGGTGCCAGAGACCCAGATCGAGTCGCCCACTTGCGCACCACTGCGCAGCAGTGCCTGTCCAGCAGGGACCTCACCCATGATCGTGACGCAAAAGGCCCGTGGTCCACGGGTGGTGTCGCCGCCGATGAGGTCGATTTTGAATGCCTCGGCGCAGGCAAAAAAGCCGCGTGAAAAAGCATCGAGCCAATCAAGAGTCGGCGCTGGCAATGCGGCGGCCAGTGTTGCCCAGCGAGGTGTAGCACCCATGGCGGCCATGTCGGAGACATTGACGGCCAGGGTTTTCCAGCCGAGGTCAAAGGGCGCGGTGTTGCCGAGAAAATGCGTGCCTTCTACGAGCAGGTCGGTTGAGATGACGAGCTCACAGCCAGGTGTCGGGGCAATCAATGCCGCATCATCACCCACGCCCAGCAGCGTATGGGACGTTGGACGAACAAAAAACTGGCGGATCAGCTCGAACTCAGAAGGCATGAGAAATTCGCATGAGAAATTCCTCTGCGGCAGGTTAGCGCTGTTGAACCTCAACCGTGCGCAACACCGCAGCCATTTTGTCCAGTACGCCATTCACAAACTTGTGCCCATCGGTGCCGCCAAAGGTTTTGGTGAGCTCGACACACTCATTAATGATGACGCGATAAGGGGTTTCCAAATGAAAGCGAAACTCGCAGGCGCCCAGGAGCAACACGCTGCGCTCAATGGGCGAGATTTCATTCCACGGACGGGCAATATGTGGCGTGATATCGGCTTGCAATATTTCTGCTTGAGCCAGTGTTTCATGCAACAGCTGAAGGTAGAGCGCGTTATCCGCTTTGTGAAAGCCGGTCACGCTTTCGGCTTGTACTTGAATGGCGGCTTCATCCTGGCCGCCCACCTGTCTTTGGTATAAACCCTGGACCGCAAATTCGCGTGCCCGATGTCGTGCTGAATTGCTGCTACTCATTATTTTTTTATCCTACGTAACAGTTGCGCCATTTCAATAGCCGCCACCGCCGCTTCTGTCCCTTTTTGGACCATGCGTGCCAGTGCCTGATCATCATTTTCTGTGGTCAGCACGGCATTGGCAATTGGCACGCCGGTGTTTAGTTGCACATCGGTAATGCCCCGGGCGGATTCGTTGGAAACAATCTCAAAATGATAAGTTTCCCCGCGAATCACGGCGCCGAGCGCAACGAGTGCATCGAAGTTGCCGCTTTGCGCAAGTGCCTGCAGCGCCAAGGGAATCTCCAGTGCACCGGGGACGGTGACATAGGTGATATCTGACTCTGCTACCTGCATTTGTGCCAAGCCAGCCAGGCACCCGGAGCGCAAGCCTTCGCCGATGGGTTCATTGAAGCGGCTTTGCACGATGCCGATGCGCAAGCCGTGACCGTTGAGATGGGGTTCTATTTCGTGAATACTCATCGTGGGTGTCTCGCTTGATTCTTACGAGTTTGTTTTGATCAAGGAGCAAAATGCCCGCAGATTTCCAGGCCAAAGCCTGCCATGCTGGGCATTTTGCGTGGGTTAGACATCAAGCGCATTTTGCCCACGCCTAATTCGCGCAGAATTTGCGCGCCGATGCCATATAAGCGTGGATCCCATTTGCCACCTGTCCTGTGTGAGGCCGAATCAACCTGCAGTGCCATGAGCATGTCCTGGGTAGACTCCGCATGATGCAGCATGACGACAACGCCGCGGTCTGAGGCGGCAATCTGGCGCAAGGCAAAATCAATGCTGAAGCTGTGTCGTGCATTTTGCACCCCAAGAAAATCCAGCACAGACACGGCTTCATGCACCCGCACAAGGGTTTCTTGATCGGCAGTAATTTCGCCATGAGAGAGCGCCAGATGGCTGTCGCCACTGGTTGTGTCGATAAAAGCACGCAGCCTGAATGTGCCCTGAGCGCAGGTGATTTCTCTGTCAGCTACGCATTCGACTAGTGTTTCAGTTTCTGAACGGTAATGAATCAAATCGCGTATGGTGCCAATTTTTAGTTGATGCTGGGCGGCGAATTCAAGGAGATCAGGCAACCGTGCCATGCTGCCATCATCCTTGAGAATTTCGCAGATAACGGCTGCGGGCTCACAACCCGCCATGTGTGCCAGATCGCAACCCGCTTCGGTGTGGCCGGCACGAACCAGTACGCCGCCAGGCTGGGCGGCGATCGGGAAAATATGGCCCGGTTGAACAATATCTTCAGTGCGGGCGTTTTTGGCGACAGCCACTTGCACTGTACGGGCGCGGTCGTGGGCTGATATGCCGGTGGTGACACCCGTTGCCGCTTCGATCGAGGTGGTAAAAGCCGTGCTGAACATGCTTTTATTGTGGCGCGTCATGGGCGACAGGCCCAGTTGCTGGCAGCGCGCTTCGGTGAGTGTCAAGCAGACCAGGCCGCGGGCATGCTTGACCATGAAGTTGATCATTTCAGGCGTGACGTGTTGCGCCGCGCACACGAGATCACCTTCGTTTTCACGGTCTTCTTCGTCGACAAGAATCACCATGCGACCAGCGCGAATCTCGGCAATGATGTCCTGGGTAGGGCTAATGTTCATGGCGAAAAGTCAAAAAATGTAACGGGAAAGATGCGTATTCTACGCCCCCCAGTTACACCGCTGTCACGCCGCTGGCGATAAGTATCCGCTCTACATAGCGTGCGATGAGGTCAACTTCAAGATTCACGCGGCTGCCCACACGCAGGTGATGCAGAGTGGTCATGGCCATGGTGTGCGGGATCAGGTTGATCGAAAAGTCGGCGTTGGTGATGCGGTTTGTGGTGAGCGATACGCCATTCACGGTGATCGAGCCTTTGGAGGCGATGGTTTTCGCGAGTTCTTGCGGGGCGCGAATGACCAGCTCGTGCGATTCGCCCACGGGCGCGAGGCGGATGACTTCACCGACGCCATCCACATGGCCTGCGACCAGATGCCCACCCAGCCGATCGGACAGGCGCAACGCCTTTTCAAGGTTCAATTCACTGGCCCCACCCGCGCCATCCAGGCCTACCGTGCAATCCAGGGTTTCACGCGAGACATCGACTTGATAGGTGGCGCCTTCTTTACTGATGACTGTGAGGCAGACACCATTATGCGCAATGGAATCCCCCAGTGCGACGTCCGACAGATCCAGCGTGGGCGCCTGTATCGCTAAGCGCAGCCCCGTTTCAAGCGGAGTGACCTGGGTAATGCTGCCAATGGCGGAAATAATGCCGGTAAACATAGATAGCGGGTTCGTGATGAGGTGAAATAAATTATTAGTGAGCAGCGCGTTCAAGTTGTTGCAAAAACTGTTCGGCATTTTGGAAGCCGACAACACGCTGGCCGAATTTTTCGTGGCCTTGGGCGTCAAAGAAAATAATCCCCGGTGGGCCGAACAAGCCGAAGCGGGCAAGCAGCATACGATCAGCGGCGTTATTTTCGGTGACATCGGCTTGCAGCAGAACAAAATCCTGCATGCGTTTTGCCACGTCAGCCTGCGCAAAGGTAAAGCGTTCCATTTCCTTGCAACTGATGCACCATTCGGCCCAGAAGTCGAGCATCACGGGTTTTTTTGTGGTTTGTGCGATGGTTTGCAGTTGCGCGTCGAGCTCGGCAAGTGTGTGGATTTTAATAAAAGTCGGCGCTGGTGATGCGGCGGATAGGGAAGATTTAGTGCTATCGGCAGGCGACTTCTGTGCGGCGCTGCGGCGCAAAAAATCCAGGGGCTGCAACGGGTCTTTGCTGCCACCGAGTACGCCCAGCAGCATCGCGATGCCGCCCAACAATATGACAACGCCTATCCCTTTACCCAGACGTTGCATGCCGTGCGCATGTGCAGGCAAAGGGTCAAGGGCCGATAGAAACACGGCGGAAATAATCAACAATAACGCCCAGCCCAGCATGGATATCCAGATGGGCAAGACAGGGGATGCCAACCACAATGCGGTGGCCAGCATGAGCACGCCAAAAAACTGTTTCACCGCTTCCATCCACGGCCCTGATTTTGGCAACAATGAGCGCGAGAAGGTGCCTACCAGCAACAGTGGTGCGCCCATGCCCAGCGCCAGCGAAAACAGCGCTGCACCGCCGAGCAGCGCGTCTCCTGTCTGGGCGATGTACAGCAGCGCGCCTGCCAACGGGGCGGCCACACAAGGGCCGACAATTAACGCGGATAACGCCCCCATCAGCGCAATGGCCCAGACGGAGCCACCCTGCCGGTTGGCAGTATTGGCCAGCCGGCTTTGCAAGGCGGAGGGCAGCTGCAATTCGTAAAAGCCGAACATTGAAAACGCCAGCGCGACAAAGATCAGCGCAAAGCCCCCCAGTACCCAGCCATTTTGTAACGCGCTGGTGAGTAGGGCGCCGGAAAATCCTGCCGCCACGCCGGCCGCAGCATAGGTGACGGCCATGCCCAGCACATAGGCCAAAGACAACATGAAGGCGCGCCCGTGGCTTACCGCATGGCCGTGATTCACAATGATGCCGGACAAAATCGGGATCATCGGAAACACGCAGGGAGTGAGCGATAGGAGCAAGCCAAAACCAAAAAAGCTGAGCACGATCAACGACCAATGGCCGCCTTTGAGTAGATGCGTGATACGCGAGCTTTCATCGCCGGAAGTCGCTGCCGCGTTGGCTGTTGCAGTGAGCGTTGGCGATGCGATCGACGCGCCAGCAACCACTTGTGGCAGGGTGATCGGTGCGGTATAGGTTTGTGGCGGATAGCAGATACCCCCATCCCAGCATCCTTGGGCAACTGCCTGCAAGATTATGGTGTGCGGTGCATCAGTAGCCGTCATGGTGTTTTCAAGCGTGTTCAGCGGCAGGCGAACAGTGACTTCCTGGCGATAAGTTTCGACCGCGCCAAACAGATCATCCTGTTTCATTTTGCCTGGCGGCAATTGCACTTTACCGAGTTCGTGGGCAGGTTTTTCATCAGATGAATTTGCCGAGAGATGAAAAGCAAATTTATTGCGGTAAAGGTAGTAACCCTCCGCAATCTGCCAGCGGGCTTCCAGCGTGTGCGCATCCAGCGCACGTGCCGAGAACATGAATGCTTGTGCTGGCGACAAGGGTTCAGCGGCGAAGCTCAGTCCCTTGACACTAATAACCGTGAAGAAAAAAAGTCGCAGGATGGGTTTGAGCAGGCTCAGCATGGGGTGTCCTGGGTAAGCGTTTCGCGAGCGATCCAGGCTAAATAGTCCGGCAGACCGCGCTCGATGGGAAGAGCGATGATTTCTGGCAGGGTATAGGGGTGACGGGCACGAAGAGCTATTTCAAGCTGGGCATAGCGCGCCGCAGTGGTTTTGATGATGAGCGGTGTTTCGCTGGTTTGTTCAATGCAATTTTCCCAGCGATAAACCGATTGCGCAGCGGACAGAATGGTAACGCAGGCAGCCAGATGCTCCGCCAATAATTCAGTCGCCAAGGCTTGCGCGCTGGCCTGGTCCGGCAGGGTTGTCAAGACAAGCAATACTTGAGCGGGGTTTTGAACAGAATCCATCGGACTATTCTACCTTTGCCCGGTTTCCATCAGGCCGTTTGACTATGAGCGATTCTCGGGCGACGGCTTGAGTACTGGATATTTCTTGGCGTTCTTGACAATTTTTTCTTGTGCTGCGGCGAGCGGGTCGATATCCAGTACATCGGCTAACTGCACGAGATACATCAAGACATCGGCGATTTCGTCGGCTACCGCGGATTTTTTTTCAGGGTCAAGCGCGTGGCTTTCTTCAGCGGTTGCCCATTGAAAGTGTTCAACAATTTCAGCCGCTTCCTTGATCAATGCCATGCTCAAATTTTTTGGCGTGTGAAAAGGCTGCCACTGACGTGCCGTACAAAAGACACGGAGCGCATCACGCAGGTTGGTGAGATCATTGATGTCAGAGGCTTTGGTCATGGCAAATCATTGCGGATATAAGTCCGGTGGAATGCAAACCAGGGTAACGCCAGATAAGGCCACAGCAAGGTAACGAAGTGCGTCAAGCCGTGAAAGTTGAGAAACTGGCCCGGATTCCAGGTGTTCTGTAAATTTTCAAGGTATGGGTTAACGGGCGCGAGATTGACCATCACGCTGGCGGTGAGCAAGGCGACCGTCGCCAGCAGGCGCTGCCAGCTTGGCGGCAGTACCAGTGCCGCAAGCCACAATAAACCACCAGCCAGTGACCCCATAAGCCCGCCAGGGGTGGCCCAGGCCAGTGCTGTTTGCGGATGCGTCATGAGTGCAAAGGCGAGCGATTTTGCCGCCAGGCCCACCGCAAGTAGCAGCAGGGGAAAAAGTCGGCGTTGGTGATGCGGCGCGATAAGGCTTGCCATCAATAGCGCAGCGAGCAGACCGCTGGCGGCAATCAGACTTTCAATGCGTACAAAGCCGGCGGCGCTAAAGGGCTGTGTGTTGGGTAGTGGCAGGAGACTGCGCAAATCGCCAGCGCCAAACAGCAAGGTGGTTGGGTCGAGCTGAGTCAGCAGCCATAGTCCCAAGAAGACGAGTCCCAGCTCGACACTTTGCCCGTGATCGGGCCAATGGGTATGCCGCAAGTTGTCGATCAACTGTCGGCGCCAGAGTGCACCTGGCAAGGCACCCAGCAACGCGCCGCACGCGTTCCCCGCGAGATCGAGATTGGAAGCCACGCGGCTGGGTAAATAGTTTTGCGTAAATTCCAGCACAAAACTCAATGCCGCCGCTGCGAGCACGGCTAGCCACAAGGCGTGTTTTGGCGCAACGCGAGGGCGCAGCGCCGTGGCAAGAAAAAATCCCAAGGGAATATAGGCCGCCACATTGATCAGCAGGTCAAACATGGTGGTGTAACGTGGCCAACCGGCAAAGAAAAAATCAAAAGGGGATACACCATTGCTCTGCCAGCCGGTGAGCGGGTACAGGCTGGCATAGACAATCAGCACCGCGTACCCCAGGCTGAAATAAAGCAAGAGCGGCGTGTGGTTTTTATTCACGCACGTTTGTCTGCGAGTGTGGATGATGCGTGCCATGTACGCCATGGACTGGGTGTACATCCGCCACATGGTGTGTTTGTGCGGCAGCATGATGCCCATGGCGTAATGCATCATGGATAGTGACATTATGGTGCATACGCTGCGGCAGCAATGAGCCGATAATCATGCCCAGGATGCTGGCAATCAAGCCTGCAAATTGGGCGGGGACCAAAGGATCTTCCGGCCCGAACATGAGTAGCGCCAGCCAGATGGCCAAGCCCAGAAAAATAGCCATTGCGGCCCCCTGGTTAGTGGCGCGCCGCCAGTAAATCCCGGCCACCATGGGAACAAACGCGGTCACCAGCGTTATCTGATATGCATTCTCGACCATTTTGAAAATGCTGGCTTTGGAGTTCACTGCATACAGCGTCACCAGTAGCGTAAATGCCAGGGTGACAGCGCGCATGGCAAAGAGCAACTTGCGATCAGACAAGCCGCCAACCAGCGGTTTGAGAATGTTTTCAGTGAACGTGACGGAGGGCGCGAGCAAGGTTGCCGAAGCGCAGCTTTTAATCGCCGACAGTAATGCCCCAAAAAACATGATTTGTGCAATCAGCGGGGCTTTTTCCAGCACCAACCGGGGCAGGATCATTTGCGGATCGGTGTTTACCAGTTCAGCAACCATTGCCGGGCTGATGAGTGTTGCGGAATAGGCAAGAAACATCGGCACAAAGGCGAATGCAAAGTACAGACTGCCGCCTAAGACGGCACCCCAGACAGCGATTTTTTCGGTGCGTGAAGACTGCACGCGCTGAAAGACATCCTGCTGTGGAATCGACCCGAACATCATGGTGACCCAGGCGGCAGTGAAGGCGAGAATTTCTTTTAAATCCAGCGTGGGCCAAAAGTTGAACATGCCGGCTTTGGCGGCATGATCGACCACCACGCCCACGCCACCCACCATGCTGCTGACCTCGCCGCCGATCCACAGCATGCCGATGACGATAATGATCATTTGCAGGAAATCGGTTATCGCCACGGCCCACATGCCACCGAACAGGGTATAGACGAGGATGGTGGATGAGCCTATCCACATGCCGGCAACACGGCTGATTTCCCCCTCCGAGAGCACATTGAAAACCAGGCCCAGTGCCGTGATTTGCGCACCCACCCAGCCCAGGTAGGAGAGGACAATGGCCAAGGTGGTGGTTGTTTCGACCGTGCGGCCAAAGCGCTTGCGGTAAAAATCGCCCACGGTTAAGAGGTTCATGCGATAAAGAGGTGCGGCAAAAAACAGGCCGACTAGAATCAGGCACATCGAGGCACCAAACGGATCCGCCACAATCCCGTGCATTCCGTCCTTGAGAAAAGTTGCTGGAATACCAAGCACGGTTTCTGCGCCAAACCACGTGGCAAACACGGTGGCGGTCACCACATAAAACGGCAGATGGCGCCCCGCAATGGCAAAGTCGCGCGCATTGTGTACTCGGGTTCCCGCATACAGGCCGATGCCGACCGAGATAATCCAATAAGCAATGACAAACCAGAACAATATGCCCATCGACTTCTTGTCTCCTTAAGATAGTGAGTTCATACGGGGGTAATACAGGGTGCATGTGTGATTCATGCACAGATCATCCCAGACGCATAAGCAGTACAACCATCATGGTACCTAAAAGTAATGTGAGTAACGTGCTGATGAACAGTAACCGGCGAGTTTGGATGGCTTGGGCGCGTAACTCGGCCAGCTCAGTGCGCACCTTGGCATGGCGATCCATGCTAAGTGCCTGGTGCGCCAGCCGGGGCAGTGCGGGTAACAGGGAAACCCAGGCGGGCGCTTCCCGTTTCAGTTGATTGCGCAGGCCACGCCAGCCAATCTGCTCGCTCATCCAGCGTTCGAGAAAAGGTTTGGCGGTTTTCCACAGATCGAGATCAGGGTCAAGCTGACGGCCAAGGCCTTCAATATTGAGTAGTGTTTTTTGCAGCAGCACTAGCTGAGGCTGTATTTCGACATTGAAGCGACGTGAGGTCTGAAACAGACGCAACAACACACGACCAAAAGAAATATCTTTCAAGGGTCGATCAAAGATAGGTTCGCAAACGGCACGAATGGCTGATTCGAATTCATCAATCCGGGTTGTTTTGGGTGCCCAGCCTGATTCCACATGGACTTCAGCGACGCGTTTGTAATCGCGCCGAAAGAATGCCAGGAAGTTTTGTGCCAGGTAGTTTTTGTCGGTATCGGTCAGCGTGCCCACAATGCCGAAGTCCAGCGCAATATAGCGACCTTTGGTTGTTCCATCGATGGCAACAAAAATGTTGCCCGGATGCATGTCGGCATGAAAAAACCCATCGCGAAATACCTGCGTAAAGAAAATTTCAACGCCAGCACGTGCCAGTTGTGGAATGTCCACGCCTGCTTTCCGTAATGCATCAGTTTGCGAAATCGGCAAGCCATGCATGCGCTCCATGACCATCACGCTTCGCGTGCACCAATCCCAATAGACTTCAGGCACGATGAGCAATGGAGAGTCGGCAAAATTGCGCCGCAACTGCGAGCAATTTGCCGCCTCTCGCATCAGGTCCAGCTCATCATGCAAATACTTGTCGAACTCGGCCACGACTTCTTGCGGTTTGAGCCGACGCGCATCCGCCCAGAGTTTTTCCAGCCAGATCGCCGCTATTTCGAGCAGTGCCATATCGTGATCAATAATTCGCCGAATACCCGGACGGAGTATTTTCACGGCCACTTCACGGCCATCGGGGAGCGTTGCGAAATGGACTTGAGCCACCGAAGCAGAAGCTACGGGTTCTGGACTGAATGTCAGGAATACCTGATCCACGGGTTTGCCATAGGCGGCTTCGAGCTCACTGATTGCCAGCGCGGAAGCAAAGGGCGGCACCTGATCTTGCAGCTTGGCAAGCTCATCGGCCAGATCAACAGGAATAAGATCGCGGCGAGTGGAGAGCATCTGGCCGAACTTGACGAAGATTGGGCCGAGTTCTTCCAGTGCCTCACGCAGCCTTTGGCCACGAGGTGCAGAAAGGTCACGCCAGAAGAGTAGCTTCTGTAGTGACCAGGCAATGCGTCCCCAGACACCAAAGACCTTTTCGTTGTCGAGGATCATGCGGTCCAGGCCGTACAGGTAGACCACGCGGGCAATACGAAAGAGGCGGAAGAGTCGAAGGATGTGCACGGCTAAGAGCAGGCGTTCAGGAAACGGGAAGTATAATTCAGCGCTTGTTCAATGCCTGTCTTGTATTTTCTATGTCGTCCGCAACTTTACCGACCCTGCGTCAGCATCTCACCGATTTGTTACACACCGCGCTACGCTCTGTAGCACCTGAGCAATGGGATGTCGATATTCTTCTTGAGCGTCCCAAGCAAGCGAGTCATGGCGACTTTGC
Organism: Rugosibacter sp.; assembly: GCA_004322535.1. GTDB lineage: Bacteria > Pseudomonadota > Gammaproteobacteria > Burkholderiales > Rhodocyclaceae > Rugosibacter. The sequence continues at coordinate 86,005 of SCUZ01000064.1, read as the reverse complement.
CAGCAGTCTGGCGCTGCAGTTGGCGCGTAGCCTAAAGATGAATCCGCGCCAGGTGGCTGAACGGTTAGTGCAGGCTTTACCCTCATCCCCTTTTGTGGAAAAAGCCGATATTGCCGGGGCAGGATTTATTAATTTCACGCTCACGCCAGGCGCACGCACGGCGGTTGTGCCGACGATTTTTGCACAAGGGGCGAATTTTGGCAGTACGCCCGCGAATGGTCGTCGGCTGCAAGTTGAATTCGTGTCGGCTAATCCCACCGGTCCCTTGCACGTCGGGCATGGTCGCGGCGCGGCTTATGGTGCCAGCCTTTCGTCGTTGCTGGCATTTGCCGGCTATGACGTGAGTCGTGAATATTATGTGAATGACGCAGGGCGGCAGATGGATATTCTGGCCGTCTCCACCTGGTTGCGCTATCTGGCGATTTATGGCGAGGCCATTCCGTTCCCGCCAAATGCATATCGGGGGGATTATGTGTTCGAGATGGCCGAACAGATCAAGGCGGCGCAGGCCGACCGGCATGTTCGTCCGGCCGCAGCCGTCATGGCGAATGTGCCAGAAACGGATGATCTGGACGAGCGGCTGGATGCCTTCATTGTGGCTGGCAAGCAGTTGCTAGGCGAGGGGTGGCACGCGATTCACCAGTATGTGCTCAATGAACAACTCACCGATTGCCGTGCGGATCTGGAAGAATTTGGCGTGCATTTTGACGTCTGGTTTTCTGAGTGCAGCCTTTATGATTCCGGTGAGGTGGCGCAAGTTGTCGACATGCTTGCCGCGAACAATCACACCTATGAGCAGGACGGCGCGTTGTGGTTTCGCTCGATAGCGTTTGGCGACGAGAAAGATCGCGTCGTACGCCGTGACAATGGCATTTACACTTATTTTGCTTCCGATATCGCCTACCACCTGAACAAGTTTGCACGGGGTTTTGACAAGCTGATTGATGTCTGGGGTGCAGACCATCACGGCTACATCGCGCGGGTTAAAGGCGCGCTGACAGCAACGGGTGCGGATGCCAGTCGACTGGATGTCGCTCTGGTGCAGTTCGTGAGTTTGTTTCGCAATGGTGAAAAGGCTTCCATGTCCACCCGCTCCGGCGAATATGTCACGCTGCGCCAGTTGCGCAGCGAGGTGGGTAATGACGCCTGCCGCTTTTTTTACATGTTACGCAAGTGCGATCAGGCACTGGACTTTGATCTGGATCTGGCCAAAAGCCAGAGCAACGACAACCCGGTGTATTACGTGCAATATGCGCATGCCCGTATTTGCTCGGTTTTAGCCCAATGGACAGGCAATGTGGCACAGTTGGCAACTGCGGATTTAAGTCCGCTGATTCATGAACGTGAAATTGCTTTATGCCAGCGCTTGGCTGAGTTTCCTGAATTGATTCAAAGTGCAGCCCGTGATTACGCGCCGCACTCCTTGGCGTTTTATCTCAAAGATCTGGCGGCTGATTTTCACGGCTGGTATAACGCCGAACGCGTGCTTGTTGATGATGAGCTCACGCGCAATGCACGGCTGGCCCTCGCGCTGGCTACGCGGCAGGTGCTGCAAAATGGCTTGTCGCTCCTGGGTGTTTCGCAACCTGAAAGTATGTAACCTATGAAAAACAATACCAACGATATCCGCAATACCCCCGCTAAGAAAAGTGGCGGGAGCACCCTGACGGGCATCTTTATCGGCTTGGTTATCGGCTTGGTGGTGGCGTTTGTTCTAGTCTGGCTGTTTAATCGCATGCCCCTGCCATTTCGGAATCAGGAAACTTCTGCGCCTACAGCAGAGAGCGGGGCGCTACCATCAACGCTTCCTTTGCCCGGCAAGCCAGGTGATAAGCCACGCGAAAAACAGAAGCTTGAGTTCTACGACATTCTCGAAGGCAAGTCCACAACTAATCCAGCGCCCTCGCTGACAAATGCGCCACCGGGCAATGCAGTCGGCGAAGCCCCGTCGGAAGCCTCCGGCGAAGCAAAACCCGTGGATGTTTTTTTCTTGCAAGTGGGCGCCTTTAAAAATACGGAAGACGTGGACAACCTGAAAGCCAAGCTTGCTTTGCAGGGGTATGACGCCAGCGTGCAAGAAATCACGATTGCGAATAAAGGCGTGATGCAGCGCGTGCGTGTTGGCCCTTTCCGCAGCCTGGAAGAAATGAATCGCGCGCGCACAACGTTGGTTCAGGGCGGTATCCAAACCACCGTCGTCAAGCAACCCGCTGCGCAGTGATGTAGTTTGCGCAATCTGTCCGTATACAAGATTTCGATTCCATTTCCGATCTCATTTGTTTAGTCAGCCCATGCGCATTTTTCTCACCGGCGCATCCAGTGGCATTGGTGCGGCCTTGGCACATCACTATGCGGCTGGCGGCGCCACACTAGGGCTGGCGGCGCGTCACCCGCGCCGACTTTCTGATCTGGTCGCTGAGCTACCCGGCATGCATGCAACTTACCCGCTGGATGTGGCCGATGCGCCCGCATTGCAAGCGGCGGCGACAGATTTCATCGCGCGTTTCGGTTGCCCGGACATCGTGATCGCCAATGCGGGTATCTCCGTGGGCACCCTCACCGGCGAAGTGGACGATCTGCCCGCTTTTCGCCGTGTATTTGAAACCAACGTGCTCGGCGTGGTGCATACCTTCGCCCCGTTTATCCAAGCCATGCAAACGCGCGGCAGTGGCACCCTGGTTGGCATTGCCTCGGTAGCAGGCATTCGCGGCCTGCCCGGTGCGGGTGCCTACTCCGCTTCCAAAGCCGCTGTCATCGCGTATATTGAAGCCTTGCGGGTTGAGTTGCACGGCAGTGGCATTCAGGTTGTCACGCTTTTGCCCGGGTATATCGCCACGCCGATGACAGCAAAAAATCCCTACCCCATGCCATTTTTGCTCCCTGCTGATATCGCTGCTCACCGTTTCGCACGCGCCATTACACGCGGCACGAGCTATGTCGTGATTCCCTGGCAGATGGGTTGGGTGGCCAAGTTTTTGCGGCTGTTGCCTAACCCGCTGTTCGATGCGATTTTCGCTCGTGCGGGCAGAAAACCGCGTGGCCTGGATTGGTAACCCATGGTTTTAGTCGATGCGCTGGGCCGCGAACACACACCATTTAACGGCACGCCACGCATCGTCAGCCTGGTGCCCAGCCTGACCGAATTGATTTGCGATCTGGGCCTTGCCGATGCGCTAGCAGGCCGCACCGGGTTTTGCGTGCATCCCAAGGAAAGACTGCGCAGCGTGCAGAAAATCGGGGGTACAAAGGAGGTCAATCTGGATAAAGTGCGCGCCCTCAAACCCACGCATCTGATTGCCGATATTGACGAAAATCGCCGTGAGCAGGTGGAAGCGATGATGGCCTTCGTGCCCCATGTGGTGGTTGTTCATCCACGCACCGTGGAAGACAATCTGAGCCTGTATGCGCTGCTGGGTGGAATATTTCGCCGTATTGCCAACGCCGAGAAATTGAAGGGCGAATTTCACTTGGCACATGAAGCGCTGGTCAGAGTTACTGAAAATTATCTGCGCGAAGCCGTGCTGTATCCTATCTGGCGCGAGCCGTGGATGACCGTGCGCCGCGACACTTATATTGCTTCGATGCTCGCCGCCGCTGGCTGGGATACGCTACCCCTTGATGCGCCAACACGGTTCCCGCAATTTGCATGGGATGCACCCTGGCTAACACAAGCCGGCCGCGTGCTGCTGCCCTCCGAGCCCTTTGCCTTCACGGCCAGGCATGAAGCAGAAGTCGCCGCACTGAGCGGCAAGCCCGTGCAACGCATCGATGGTGAAATGGTCTCGTGGTACGGCAGCCGCGCTATTCTTGGCTTGCGCTATTTGGCAGAATTGCGTGCGCATGAATGAGGTGATAGAAGTAGTATCATTTCTTAACGCATTGATTTTCGTTCACCATGATTGCCTTAATTGAAGCCCAGCGTGCCGGGTTGTTTTCTGCCAAACATCTCGTCAACAACCTGATTGCCGGTGTGATCGTCGGCGTAGTTGCGCTGCCATTGGCCATGGCTTTTGCCATTGCATCGGGTGCAAAGCCTGAACAAGGAATTTATACGGCGATTGTTGCCGGATTTTTAACCTCCGTTTTTGGCGGCACGCGCCTGCAAATTTCGGGTCCTACGGGTGCCTTTATCGTTATTCTTTCCGGAATCACCGTGAAATATGGCATCACTGGCCTGCAGGTGGCCTCATTGATGGCAGGCGTCATTCTTTGTGCCATGGGTTTTGCACGCTTGGGTTCTGTCATCAAATATATTCCTGATCCGGTCATCATGGGCTTCACTGCGGGGATCGGCATCATCATCTGGGTTGGGCAGTGGCGCGATTTTTTGGGGTTGACTGTCACGGCAGGCGGTGAGCATTTTCACGAAAAGCTGGAGCAACTGATCTTGGCACTGCCTTCCGCTCACCTTGCGACGACAAGCCTTGCACTATTAAGTTTGACTCTGTTGGTGCTGGGTCCGCGCCTGTTCCGGAAGATTCCTGCGCCGCTGGTGGCGCTGGTGGTGGCCACCTTGTTACAGGGTGTATTCAAGTTCGATGGTGTAGCAACAATCGGCAGCGCTTTTGGCGGTATTCCGCAAGGCCTGCCAACTTTTCAGCCGATACCCATGTCGTTTACCGACATCGTCAGCCTGGTTGGTCCGGCGTTCACAATTGCCTTGCTGGGGGCGATTGAATCACTCCTCTCCGCAGTGGTTGCCGACGGCATGGCCGGTACGCGGCATGACTCAAACCAGGAACTTATCGGACAAGGCATTGCCAATATTTTTTCGCCCTTGTTCGGCGGCTTTGCTGCCACAGGCGCGATAGCGCGCACGGCCACCAATATTCGCAACGGTGCCAGCAGCCCGCTGGCCGGTATCACACATGCCATTTTTCTGCTGCTCACTATTGTGCTGCTGGCACCGCTGGCTGCATATATTCCCCTGTGTGTGCTGGCAGCTATTCTGTTTGTTGTCGCTTACAACATGAGTGATGTGCCCCATTTTTTCCATCTTGCGCGAACTGCTCCCCGCGCCGATGTTGCCATTCTGTTAGTCACGTTTTCCCTGACGGTGTTTGCCGATCTCGTGATTGCTGTCAATGTCGGCGTCGTGCTCGCCTCACTGCTGTTCATGCGACGTATGGCGCAAACTGTTCAGGTGGTCGAAGATACTGACAACGAAGAGGGTGAGAAGTTGCCCGCTTTGCCACCGCGGACGCTGGTGTACCGGATCGATGGCCCTTTCTTTTTTGGTGCGGCTGAAAAACTCGAGCACACGCTAAAAACTATTCAATCACCTATGGCGCAAGTGATATTGCGTCTGGCGCATGTGCCTTTCATCGACGCAACGGGTTTGCAAGCGTTGAGTGAAATGGTGGATAGTTTTCATCGTCACGGTACCCGGCTGATTTTTTGTGAAGTGCGCCCCAATGTGCTGGAAAAATTGACGCGCGCGGGCATTCTGCAAAAAGTAGGCGAAGGCAATGTATTCGCCACGTTGCAGGATTTCGTTAAGAATTGCCGGCAGGATGAAGCTGCACCGGCCGAGAGTAACGAAATGTACCGGAGTAATCACTGACAGTGTCGCGCCGTACCATCAGCGCCAGTGCTGTGCATCCCCTCGGGAATTTTTGACTCGTTGTCTTTAGCCCGCTGCCACTCGTTGCGCGATGTGCGCCAATGCCTCTTCAATCTGATCAATCAGAATGAGACAAAGGTCGCCGGGGGCGAGGCTGGCAAGGGCCAGATCGATGGCGAGAAACTCGCCGTGAACTTCTTCCACAATCTGCGTGCGTGCGGCACCGGCAAGCCCTTCGCGCAATAAGGCCAGCGTTTCGCCCGGCGCACGGCCGCGCTGGCAGGCATCTTCATACAACACCAGGCGATCGAATACTGCGCCGAGCAGTTGGCTTTGGTGACGAATATCTTCGTCACGACGATCCCCGGCGGCGCTGATGACGGCCGTGTGCCGCTTGCCGGGCATCGCTTCAACGGCCTGCACCAGCGCCACGATGGCGTCTGGATTGTGGCCGTAGTCGGCAATCAGTGTCGCGCCGCGATAACTGAAAACATTAAAGCGGCCGGGCACGGTGGCGGCATCGCTGACAAAGCTTGCCAAACCGCGCCGCACGGCGGCCCAGTCCAGCCCCAAGGCCCACACGGCGGCAATGGCCGCCATGACGTTTTCAACCTGAAAGCCGAGCGCCCCGGCATGCGTGAGCGGAATATCTGCCAGCGGAAAACGCACAACAACGTTGCCCTCGGCGGCAACCAGATCGACACCGTCGCGAAATACCACGCGCTGTTGGCGTGCCCGATGCGAGGCCAGCACCGGGTGCTGGCCGTCAGCGGCGAAAAAAGTCACTGCGCTGGGACAATACGTTGCCTTGCGCGCCACGATCGGATCGGCCGCATTCAGGACGGTCATGCCGGTAGGCGCGACGTTATCCACGATGACGCGCTTGACCACGGCCAGATCCTCCACCGTGGTGATGTAATTGAGGCCGAGATGATCGCCCAGGCCGATGTTGGTGACCACCGCCACATCGCAGTGATCGAAGGCCAGGCCTTCACGCAAAATGCCGCCACGCGCGGTTTCCAGGACGGCGGCATCCACGTCGGGATGCAGCAACACATTGCGCGCGCTTTTCGGCCCGCTGCAGTCGCCGCTGTCAATGCGGCGGCCGGCGATATACACGCCGTCCGTCGTGGTCATGCCGACGCGCAGGCCAGCCACGCTTTGCAAATGCGCGATCAGGCGCACGGTGGTGGTTTTGCCGTTGGTGCCGGCCACCGCCACCAGCGGGATGCGGCCGTTGTCGCCGGCCGGAAACAGTTGCTCGATGATCGCCTCGCCTACCGCACGGCTTTTGCCATACGAGGGTGCCAGATGCATGCGCAGGCCGGGTGCGGCATTTACTTCGACAATGCCGCCGCCCTGTGCTTCGAGTGGACGAGTGACGGTGTTGCACACCACATCCACGCCGCAGATATCCAGCCCTACCATGGTGGCGGCGGCAATGGCACGGGCGGCGAGTTGCGAGTGGACATCATCGGTGACATCAGTAGCTGTACCGCCGGTAGATAAGTTGGCGTTGTTACGCAATACCACGCGCTGGCCTGCGGCGGGCACGGATTCCGGCGTCAGGCCCTGATGCTGCAGCGTCGCCAGAGCAATCTCGTCGAGACGGATTTTGGTCAGCGAAGTAGCATGCCCTTCGCCGCGACGCGGATCGCGATTCACCGTGTCGACCAGCGCTCGAATGTTCTGGCGGCCATCGCCGATCACTTGCGGCGGATCGCGGCGGGCGGCGGCCACCAGTCGCTTGCCCACCACCAGCAGGCGAAAATCATGGCCGGGAAGAAACTGTTCTACCAGTACATCGCCACTGATGTCAGCCGCTATCGCATAAGCCGCCAAAACAGCCTCGCGCGAACGGATATCAACTGTTACACCCTTGCCCTGATTACCATCCTGTGGTTTGACTACCACCGAACCACCCCTGTGCTGCATGATTTCCTGCGCTACGGTCCACGCGGATTCAGCATCGGTCACTGCGCAGCCCTCGGGCACGGGAACGCCTGCAGCGAGCAGCAGTTGTTTGGTTAATTGCTTGTCCTGCGCGATGCTCTCGGCAATGGCCGAGGTGCGATCAAGCTCGGCCGCCTGGATCCGGCGCTGACGCGCGCCCCAGCCGAATTGCACCAGGCTGCCGGAAGTCAGGCGGCGAAATGGAATGTCGCGTGCCACGGCGGCATCCACAATCGCGCCGGTACTGGGGCCGAGTCGCTCGTCTTCATCGAGTGCGCGTAAACGCGCAATGGCCTCTTGCGTATCAAACGGCTGATCGTCGCGTGCGGCCTGGTATAAAGTCATCGCCAGATCAAAAGCCAGGCGACCAACGGCTTCTTCGCTGTATTCGACAACGACTTGATACACGCCTTTTTCCACCGTCGCGGCGCAACGATAAAACGTGACCGGACAACCGGCGCTGTTTTGCAGCGAGAGCACGGCGATGGCGATCAGCTCGGGCAGCGGAATGGCCGCTACATTGTGTGCGGCCTGTAGCGCGCCAATCGCCGGGAAGCGAGCTTGTACCCGCGCAGCAATACCGGGAAAATCAGCCAGCGTATGTTCGTTTTGCGGACAGGAGATCGTTGCCTCGATAGCTGTATGGCGACCCCACAAATTAGGACCACGCAAGGCACGCAAATGAATAATCTTCATGAAGAGATAACGTAAAAAGTGAGTTAAAAAGTTTCAATGCCGGTGCGCAGTGTAGCCAGTGGCACATTCAGCGCCCAAGCTGCGCCTATGGCGGCGAGAAGTGGTGTCAGGTTTTTATTGGTCGGTGTCCTCCAGGGGGATTTTCCAGAAACGGACTCAAGGCTGTGTGGCGTATTACCAGCGCCGACTTTTTCCTTCACCGCCAGTGAAGATAAATCTGCTAGCGCCAGCAATGGTTGTGTTTGACCGCCCGTGACCAGAAGGATCATCCCTGCGTGCATTAAAACGGCTCTCCCATCTTTTGCGCGATGTGCGGCGATGGCTTCTGCGACTGCCACATCGTCTGCTGTGCCAGCAGCGAACAAGATCACTTCGCCATCACACAACTCTGCCATGTCGCGCACCAGCGGGCAGTCTGCGTTGAGCACCGCCACACCGCCTGGCAACACGACATCCACTTGAGTGCGCACCACATTGAACAGGCGCTCGGGTGTATCAATGTGATAAGCCGGTAAAACATCAGCCGCATCGAGTGCTGTCACGATTCCCACTTGGCAGCGGTCATAGGCGAGCCCTTCGTTCAGCATCGTTTCGATGGAATTTTCAATCACCACGATTTCTGTCTGGCGATTGATCAACAAGGTCTGCGCTGCAGCCGCAGGCGACAAGCTCTGTGTGGCGACAGGCAGGGTGCCAAGAAACACGCCCTGTGCACAGGCTAGCCCGGTGGCCTGGCCGGTCAGGCGCAAGATGTGATCGAGTATCTGCGCGGTGAGCGTGGTATCTCCCGCAATGTTTCCATTACCGGCGCTGCCGGTAATGCCCACTAGCGGAATGCGGCCCGAGGTGTGGTCATCTGCTTCTGCTGGAAAAAGGTAATCCACAATCGCCGGCCCGACTGGGCGTGGTTGCCCAGTGGCAGGCTTGAGGTGCATCAGCAGCCCTGGCCCGGCATTGACTTCGACAATCGCACCGCCCTGGGTGGCGAGTGGTTGCGCGATGTCGGTCGCGACTAGATCGATGCCTGCAATATCCAGCCCGACGATGCGCGCTGCCAGTGCTGCCAGCGCAATGGTATCGGAGTGCACGTCATCGGTGCAATCAAAGGCCACATTGCCATTGCGCTGGATGAGCAGGCGCTTGCCCGCGGCTGGCACCGCATCAATGGCGGCGCCCTGGCGCGTGAGTTCGAGCGCAACTGCGGGGTCGCCCTGGATGAGATTCAGCGGGGAGGCCTCACCCGTGCCGCGACGCGGGTCGCTATTGATTTGCAGATCAATCAACTGCTGCACCGTCGATTGGCCATCGCCCACCACCCAGGCTTCTTCGCCACGCGCGGCGGCAACCAGCTTGCCGCCTACCACCAGCAGGCGATGTTCGATACCGGGAATAAACCGCTCCAGCAGCACATCGCTACCACGGGCTGTTTCTCGCGCGAGGGTAAAAGCCGCCTCGATGTCTTCGCGGCGCGAGAGGTTAACCGAAACGCCACGGCCATGATTGCCATCCACCGGTTTGATCACCACGGGTGCGTTGATGGATTGCGCTTCTTCCCAGGCCTCGGTGGCGCTTTTGACAATGCTACCTTCGGGCACTGGCACGCCGCAGGCACGTAGCAGCGTGTTAGTGAGCGCCTTGTCGCCGGAAATGCTTTCGGCAATGGCGGAGGTGGCATCGGTTTCGGCGGTCCAGATGCGGCGGCTGTGAATGCCATAGCCCAGTTGCACGAGATTTCCCTCACTCAGGCGAATCGCCGGAATGCGTCGCTGCTTGGCAGTGGCGGCTTCAACAATGGCCTGCGTGCTGGGGCCGAGCAGCAAGCGGTCGGCCATCTGCGCGAGATGCGTCACGGCGGCGGGCACATCGAACGCGGTGGCGTTGATCGCTGCCATGACCAGATCACGTCCATACAGCAGGGCCTGGCGAGTGATGTCTTCATGCCAGCTGCGCACCGCCACTTTATACACACCGCGCCGCGAGGTGCTGCGCGCCTTGCCAAACCCCCCGGGCATGCCGGCCAGATTTTGCAATTCAAGGGTGACATGTTCGAGGATATGCGCGGGCCACGTACCGTCTTCCAGTCGCTTGAGAAAGCCGCCCTGTTCGCCATAGCTACAGCGGTGTTCAATCAGGGTGGGCAGCAGGGTGGTCAAACGCTCGTTAAAGCCGGGGAGGGTGTTGGAGGGTGAGTCTTCAAGCACACCAATATCAACCCACGCCTCCATGACAGGACGGTAAGTCCACAAATTAGGGCCGCGCAGGGCAATGAAATTAAGAAATTCGATCACAGAGTCAGGTGCCTTTCGCCGTCCGGCGGGATGAGTGCTGCTGGTTTTTTTATGAACTTGTTCTGCTTTGGTTTTTTTAAGCGCTGGTAATACGTTCCTCGCCCTATTACCAGCGCCGACTTTTTACTCGGTGCACTGACTAAAATCAATTAACGCATGGCGAGCTGTTTTGCTGACAAGTCGCAATCTGCCGCAGGCACGGTATGATTCCGCCCCACGCCCTATGGCGATTTTTAAAGCAAAATAATGTCTGCAACGCTTTCTGATCAACTCCCGTCGGCTTGGCGTGCTTCCGTGCTGGCGGCATTGCAGTCCGAAGAAACCCTGTTGGCCTGGCTTGAGCTGGATCTGACGACTTCCCTCCAGTTTGGCACCGGGTTGCTGGTGTTGACCAGCCAGCGGTTACTGGCCAGTGACAATGGCACACAGTGGCAGGCTTGGCCATTACAGGCGGCCCTGCGCTTGCAGCGCTTTGACCATGCGGGCATTGGCACGCTGACACTCGGCAGCGCTACCGGGCGCATCGCGCATTGGCGCTACACGCTGGCGCGCGCGACGGTCGTCAAACAGCTGGCCGATGCCTTTACCGCGCAGATCACCAGCCTGACCAGCGGAACACCACGGGTAACTAGCCCCGATGTGCTGTGCCCCAGGTGCCAGACTCTGCTCAACCCTGGCCAGGAAGGCTGCCCGACTTGTGCCCGTAATTTGCAGGCTCCGCCTTCAACGCTAACACTGCTGCGGTTATGGCGTTTTGCCCAGCCTTACCGATGGCAGCTGCTGGCCGGGTTTTTATTGATGATGGGCGGCACGGCGGCCACGTTGATTCCACCGTATCTGACTATGCCGCTGATGGATGAAGTGCTGATTCCTTACCAGAACGGGGTGCCAATTGACCCGCAAAAAATTTCGCTCTATCTCGGCGGGTTGGGCTTGGCGGCGATCTTTGCCTGGGCGATGAGCTGGGCTAAAACCTATATTCTGGCGCTGGTGTCCGAACGCATTGGCGCTGATTTGCGCACGACGACGTATGAGCATTTGCTCAAGCTCTCGCTGGAATATTTCGGCGCCAAACGCACAGGCGATTTGATGTCGCGCATTGGGAGTGAGTCTGACCGGATATGCGTTTTCCTCTCGCTGCATCTGCTCGATTTCGCCACCGATGTGCTGATGATAGGCATGACCGCGCTGGTCTTGTTTTCGATCAACCCATGGCTGGCGGTGGTCACCTTATTGCCGCTGCCTTTTATTGCCTGGATGATTCATCTGGTGCGCAATCGGCTGCGCTACGGCTTTGAGCAGATTGACCGCGTCTGGTCGGAAGTCACCTCCGTGCTGGCCGACACCATTCCCGGAGTGCGCGTGGTGAAAGCCTTCGCGCAGGAAAAGCGTGAGAGTGAGCGCTTCCGCGAGGCCAATGCACATAATCTGGTGGTGAATGATCGGCTGAATAAAACCTGGTCGCTATTCTCACCCACGGTTGGATTGCTTACCGAACTGGGCCTGTTGGTGGTGTGGGGTTTTGGTATCTGGCAGGTCTCCAAAAACCAGATTACCGTCGGTGTGCTCACGGCGTTTATCGCCTACATCAGTCGTTTTTACGGGCGCCTGGATTCGATGAGTCGCATTGTTTCGGTAACGCAAAAAGCGGCGGCGGGCGCCAAGCGCATTTTCGATATCCTCGATCATGTATCGAGTGTACCTGAGCCAACCCATCCGCAGCATTTATCGGCCATCGCAGGCCATATCACGGTACGTGATGTCGGTTTTCGCTACGGTAACCGCAGCGTGTTGGGCGGTGTATCGCTCGACATTCGCGCGGGCGAAATGATCGGCCTGGTGGGGCACAGCGGCTCGGGCAAGAGCACGCTGGTGAATCTGATTTGCCGTTTCTATGATGTGAGTGAAGGCGAGATTCTGATTGACGGCGTGGATATCCGCTCGTTGCCGGTGGCGGAATATCGGCGTCATATCGGTCTGGTATTGCAAGAGCCGTTTCTCTTTTTTGGCACCATTGCTGACAACATTGCCTACGGAAAACCCGATGCCTCACGGGCGGAAATCGTTGCCGCCGCGCGTGCCGCGCATGCGCATGAATTTATTTTGCGGCTGCCGCATGGATACGATTCGCTGGTCGGCGAGCGTGGTCAGGCGCTCTCTGGCGGCGAGCGACAGCGTATTTCCATTGCTCGTGCGCTGCTGATTGATCCGAAAATTCTGATTTTGGATGAGGCAACTTCTGCCGTGGACACCGAAACCGAGCTGGAAATTCAGAGTGCACTGGATAATCTGATTCGTGGCCGCACCACGATCGCCATTGCGCATCGGTTGTCCACTTTGCGTACGGCCGATCGGCTAGTGGTGATGGATCACGGCAAGATTGTCGAAGTTGGCCCGCATGATGATCTGCTGGCGCGGCAGGCTGCCTACTGGCGGCTGTATACCGCGCAAACCAAACAGCTTGACGCGCTCGAAGGGCGCGATGACGAAATGGCGACAGATGAGCTATGAGTGACTATCAGTTGACCCGGAATATGTTTGGCCAGTTAGTGCTGACCACGCCCACAGGGGTGGTTTATGCGGACGTGGTGCCGGTACGGGCTTTTGCGCTTTCCGCGCCCGATGAGGGCCTCGCCCTGGTTGACCGTCACGGGCGCGAGTTGTGGTGGCTGACAAGGCTGGCCGAGTGCGCGCCGCCTGTGCGTCTGCTGATCGAAGAAGCCTTGGCCGAGCGGGATTTCATGCCGGAAATTCTTGCCATCCGCAAGGTGTCAACCTATGCCACGCCCAGCCGCTGGCAGGTAGAAACAGATCGCGGCTCGACCACGCTGACGCTAAAAAGTGAAGACGATATTCGGCGGCTAAAATTCGATGACCAATCTAATGGACTATTGATTGCTGATAGCCACGGTTTGCAATTTTTGATTCGCGATCGTACCAGGCTTGATCGCGCCAGCCAGCATTTTCTGAGCCGATTTTTATAGCGAGTCGCCGTCTCGCGATCCGCTACGGCGAGGAGACCTGCCCGCGAAGCGGAATCTGACCAAGGGAAATGCAAAGCCCAGGTCTGCAAAGCTGAGCGTTTCTTGCCCGACCGCCTTGTAGCGCGTTGCTTCATCAGCGCCGACTTTCAGCGTGCTCCTTCAGGATGCTTGAAGGGCTGCAAGTGCCGCTTCGGGGGTGAGTATTTGAAACAGGTTGCGCAGACGATCGCGCCGCGCCAGCACCAGCAGCGCTTTGTCGCTGGTCACCAGCCAATCGGCTGAGCCATCCCGTGCTGCTTCGAGAAATTTTTGATCATCAGGATCTTGGCAATGCGGCAAAGTCGATGTGCTGGTTGCTCTGTTTACTTCAGGCAGCGCTGACACGAGTGTGACGCACTGGACATAGTGACTGTATGCCGCCCGTTGCACGGCGCACGCCAGGCCAAACTGCGGATAAGCCAGCACCCGCTCGAATTCAGCCAGGCAAGTGTCGCTGCTGATAGCGCACCATTGCCCGTTTTCAATACAGTCGCGCAGCAGGGCAAAGCGGCTATCGGCAAAAACGTACAACGAGACCAATACATTTGTATCCAGCACCACTCGCAAGGGGTTGCGAGTGGTGCTGGATACGGGTTGATTTGCGCATGGGACAGCGGCTTGCCCGGATAAATCTAAAATCACGCGAATGGATTATTCCTTCTTTTGGACGTCGAGACGCAACTTGGCATAAGTGCCGGGCGCATCGTCCAGCACCTTGAGCTTGCCTTTGGCCGGGTCGCGGGCAGGTACGCGTTCGCTGTTCAATTGCGTAATCCAGGTTTGCCAGTCGGTCCACCATGAGCCTTCATGGTTTTTGGCCATGCTTAGCCAATCATCTGCATTTGCTGGCAAGGCTTTTTTCTTGCTGCCGCGTTTTTCTCCGGGTTTTTCTTCATGCGTCCAGTAGCCATATTTTCCGGCACTCGGTGGATTGACGATGCCGGCAATATGTCCGGAGCCACCGAGCACGAAACGCACCGGGCCACTGAATAAGGCTGTGCCCAGATAGGTGCTTTTCCAGGGCGCGATATGGTCTTCAATGGTGGAAATAAAATAACTGGGCGTGGTGACTTTTGCCAGGTCAATTGGCGTATCAAGCAGCGTGATACCCCCTGGTTCCCTGAGCAGATTTTGCAGATACATGTGGCGTAGATATTCACTATGCATCTTTGCGGGCATGCGCGTGGAATCCGAATTCCAGTAGAGAAGATCAAAGGGGAAGGGGGCTTTGCCCATCAGGTAGTTATTCACGACAAATGACCAGATTAAATCGTTAGAGCGCAGCATGTTAAAAGCGCTGGCCATTTCGCTGCCATCCAGATAGCCGCGCTCTTGCATTTTTTTCTCCAGCGTGGTGACTTGATTGTCGTCAATGAACACGCCTAGGTCGCCCGGCTGTGAAAAATCCAGCATGGTGACAAAAAAGGTGGCAGAAGCAATGCGCTGGTCATTTTTGGCGGCCATGTAGCCCATGGTGGAAGCCAGTAGTGTGCCGCCCAGGCAATACCCAATCAAGTTGATTTCTTTTTCGCCCGTTTGTTTGCATACGGCATCAATCGCAGCGAGCGAGCCCTCGGCAAGGTAATCGGCAAAACTTTTCTGGGAAAGACGCTCATCCGGATTGACCCAGGAAATCACAAATACCGAATGCCCCTGATCGGTGGCCCATTTAATAAATGAATTGGCAGGGCGCAGATCGAGGATGTAATACTTGTTGATCCAGGGAGGGATGATCAGTAGCGGACGCTTGAATTGATCGTTGGTTGTTGGCGTGAACTGCAAGAGCTGAATCAGCCCATTCTGAAGAACGACTTTACCCGGCGTGGCACCGACATTTTTGCCCAGCGTAAAGGCGTCCGGGTCGGCCATTTTTATGCGCAATTGGCCATCGCCTGCTTCGAGATCGCGCAGCAGATTGTTAAACCCGTTCAGCAGGTTCTGGCCATGGGTGTCCATGGTTTCGCGGACAACTGCAGGGTTGGTCATGGCGAAGTTGGAGGGCGAGAGGGCATCAACAAACTGATGCGTGAAAAAATTCACCTTCTGCTGTTCATCGGTGTTCATTCCATCAACATCGCTGACCGTATCGTAAATGTGGCGAGCGGTGACAAGATAGCTTTGCTTGATGAAGTCAAATAAAAAGCTGTCTTCCCACTGGGCATCCTTGAAGCGGTTATCACCTTTTGGTGAAGGCGACAAAGGTGCTGTGTCAGTACCCATGGCGCGCAGCATTGCGTGCTGCCACAGGGAGAAATAATCCCAAGCCAGCTTCATTTGCGCTTGCGCCAGTTTGTGCGGGTTGGCGAGCACTTTGGAGAACATGTCAGTAAAGGCTTGCAAAACCCCTAAGTCGTCTGCTGGAGGGATGATGCCTTTTTGTATCTGGCGTTGCATATGTTCTGTAATCAGCTTGGTCGCTCGTAAAGCGACTTCCACATAAGTGTTGGCAAGGCTCTGCGGGTTGGGCAGGTTGTTTTGTGGCGCTTGACTGGATACTTGGTTCGGCATGGTTTCTCCTAGCTGATAAAGCGAATCAACTCGGGGTTTTCCAGACGCTGCATTTTTCCTGCATGCACAAGATAGTTCAAATGAGCGATGGCCTCACCCATGGCAAACATGGTTTGATGCGGGTCGCTGAATTCGCGATCGAACAGGGCGGAAATTATTTCGGCGGCGCTAAGCGCTTTGCCTTGACAGGTTTTTAGCACAATCTCGCAACGTTCCGCATGATGTGCATGCAGCTGCGCGACACGGCCGTGCAGTCCGCGAAAGGGCCTGCCATGCGAAGGCAGCACCAGGGTGTCAGGGGGCAACTCAAGAAAGCGATCAATGGAATCAAGAAACAGCTTCAACGGGTTGCCGTAAGGGTTCGCCGGATGTACCGAGATGTTGGTTGAAATGCGCGGCAGCAACATGTCGCCGGAAATCAGCACGTGCAGCTCATCGCAGTACAGGCTCATGTGTTCGGCCGCGTGACCATAGCCCACGATGGTACGCCAGTCATGTGGGCCAATGCGCAGAACATCACCGGGAAACAGTTGGCGGTAGTTGTTTGGTAACGAAGGCACGCCATTTTTGTATTGATTGCCGCGTTCTTCGAAAGCTGAGGTCAGGGCTTGACTTAATCCATGGCGAATAAAAAAATTGATCAGATCCGTCGTTGAAAAGGGGCTGATACCGGCGGTAATTAATGTCGCAGTGAGGTAATCTCCCTGTGACATCCAGAGAGGCGCCCCTTTTTCTTGCTCTAGCCAGCTGGCCATGCCCACATGATCGGGATGTAGATGGGTAACGATGGCGCGGGTAAGTGTACGGTCTGCCAAAATGGTGTCCCACGCTTCACGCACCTCAGGCGTTGCAATGCCGGTGTCGATGGTTGCATATCCTGCCTCTTCAGCGAGCAACCATAAATTGATATGGTTCAAGGCAAAAGGCAACGGCATGCAAATCCATTCAATGCCCGGCATAATTGGCGTCGTGGACCCGGTGGCGGGCGAAGTGTCATGGGAATAAATCAGTGGTGCATTCATGAAAAAATTCTTTCTTCGGCTTGTTGCCCTGATATAGTGATTGAAATCAAAAAACGTAGATGAGGCTGTCGGGTGACCCTTGTTTTACTGGTAGATAGGCATGTGCGCCATGTTAGCGGATTTTATTGCACGAGTTAGCAAACGGCAGGGATTGGCAAACAAAGACCAACAAGAAGACAAATACGGGGAACATCGACAATGATAGGATTGAATTTTAATCTCGGCGAAGATATTGACGCACTGCGTGATGCAGTGTGTCAGTTTGCCAAAAAAGAGATTGCGCCACGAGCCGCGCAGATAGATAGAGACAATCTTTTTCCTGTGGATGTCTGGCGCAAGCTGGGCGATATGGGTTTGCTGGGCATCAGCGTGGAAGAGGCTTATGGTGGCACGGCGATGGGATATCTGGCGCATATCGTGGCGCTGGAAGAAATTTCCCGCGCCTCGGCATCGGTCGGGCTATCCTATGGTGCGCACTCGAATCTATGCGTGAATCAGCTGCGGCGTAATGGTACTGAAGCGCAGAAAAAAACCTTTCTGCCGCGCCTGATTTCTGGCGAACATGTGGGTGCTTTGGCAATGTCGGAGCCGAATGCCGGTTCTGACGTGGTTTCCATGACCTTGCGGGCAGACGAAAAAGGCGACCGCTATGTACTCAACGGCTCGAAAATGTGGATCACCAATGGGGGCGACGCCGATGTGCTGATTGTTTATGCCAAAACAGATCCATCGGCTGGCGCTAAGGGCATGACCGCTTTCATTATCGAAAAGGGCTTTGTCGGATTTAGTGCCGGGCCGCATCTGGACAAGCTGGGCATGCGTGGTTCAAACACCTTCCCGCTGTTTTTTGACAATTGTGAAGTGCCTGCCGAGAATGTGCTGGGGCAAGTGGGCGAGGGCGTCAAGGTGTTGATGAGCGGGCTGGATTATGAGCGCGCGGTGCTCTCGGGCGGCCCCTTGGGTATCATGGCGGCATGCATGGATGTGGTGCTGCCTTACCTGCATGAGCGCAAACAGTTCAACCAGCCCATCGGCGAATTCCAGTTGATGCAGGGCAAGTTGGCCGATATGTACACTACCTGGCAAGCGACGCGCGCGTACGTGTATGCGGTAGGTCGCATGTGCGACAAAGCAGGCCATCCGGACCATCCGGCAAGCGGTTCGCCGCCGCAGACAAGGGCGCTGCGCAAGGAAGCCGCCGGAGCCATCTTGTATGCCGCAGAAAAAGCTACCTGGATGGCCGGTGAAGCAATTCAGACTCTTGGCGGGAATGGCTATATCAACGACTATCCGGCGGGTCGTTTGTGGCGGGACGCCAAGCTCTATGAAATTGGCGCAGGCACATCGGAAATTCGTCGCGCCCTCATAGGCCGCGAGCTGTTTAATGAAACGCGGTGAGCTAAAAAGATGCTTTCAGACGCTGATACGGCAAACAAATCCGCCATTGAATTCTGGTTTGATTTTTCATCGCCCTATTCTTATTTGGCGGCAGAAAAAATAGATGCACTGGCAGCCAGCCATCAGCGCATCGTGCATTGGCATCCGGTTTTGCTTGGCGCAATATTTCAGATAACCAACGCCGTGCCGTTAGTGAATATGCCACTCAAAGGCGACTATAGCGTGCGTGATTTTGCGCGGTCTGCGCGGTTTTTTGACCTGCCCTTCACCATGCCAGCTAAATTTCCGCTGCCCACACAATTGGCTGCCCGAGCGTATTACTGGCTGTGCGACCATGATATGGCCATGGCGCACGACTTTGCCCGGGCAATATTTCGCGCACTGTTTGTGCATGACCGGGATATTTCTGCTTTGGCGGTGGTGTGTGACGTGGCAGCCTCTCTGGGTCTTGATGCCGATGCTTTGTCGCTTGCCGCGGCACAGCCTGAAGTCAAGGCGCGGCTGAAAAGTGAAACCGATGCGGCGATTCTTAAGGGCATGTTTGGGGCGCCTTTTTTCATGGTGGATGAGGAGCCATTCTGGGGCGTCGATCGGTTGCCACAACTTGAGAAGTGGCTTGCCACAGGGGGTTTTTAGTGCCTGTTATTCAATCAGCTGTGCATACTCGCAGTGATGAATTCAAAGCGAATGTCGCCGCCATGCGCGCTTTGACCGATGACTTGCACGAAAAGTCGGCGCTGGTGATGCGGGGCGGTTCTGAACAAGCCCGCGTCAAGCATCTTGCACGTGGCAAGCTATTGCCGCGAGAGCGTATTGACGCACTGCTTGATCCGGGATCAGCGTTTCTTGAATTTTCCACCCTCGCGGCGTATGGCATGTACGGTGAAAATCAAGGGAATGCAGGTTTGAACAACGTGCCGTCTGCCGGTGTAATCACCGGCATTGGCCGCGTGCGTGGCGTAGAGTGCATGATCGTGGCGAATGATGCTACCGTCAAAGGCGGAACCTACTATCCGCTGACGGTAAAGAAACATTTGCGGGCGCAAGAAATTGCCCAGCAGAATCGGCTGCCCTGTATTTATCTGGTCGATTCAGGCGGTGCTTTTTTGCCCGCTCAAGATGATGTGTTTCCGGATCGTGATCACTTCGGCCGCATTTTTTTCAATCAGGCCACCATGAGTGCAGCGGGTATTCCGCAAATCGCCGTGGTCATGGGTTCGTGCACGGCAGGTGGCGCGTATGTGCCGGCGATGAGTGATGAAAGCATCATTGTTAAAAACCAGGGCACGATTTTTCTGGGCGGCCCGCCACTGGTGAAAGCCGCCACGGGCGAGGTCGTGAGTATCGAGGATCTGGGTGGCGGAGATGTACATACGCGCGTCTCTGGCGTGTGTGATCATCTGGCAGAAAGCGATCACCATGCGTTGTCGATTGCGCGCGGAATCGTGGGTAATCTGAATTGGCAAAAACCGGTGACGCTTGATTTGGCAACACCGGAAGAACCACTGTACGACCCGGCTGAATTGCTGGGAGTGATTCCGGCGGACACCAAAAAACCGTATGACGTACGTGAAGTCATTGCCCGGCTGGTGGATGGCTCACGCTTTGATGAATTCAAGGCACGCTATGGCACAACGCTCGTCACGGGCTTTGCCCGCTTGCACGGTTACCCGATTGGCATTGTGGCCAATAACGGCATTTTGTTTTCGGAGTCGGCATTGAAGGGTGCACATTTCGTCGAGCTGTGTGCTCAGCGGGGTATTCCGATAGTGTTCTTGCAGAACATCACCGGATTTATGGTTGGGCGAAAATATGAAAACGGCGGCATTGCCAAAGATGGCGCAAAGCTGGTCATGGCCGTGGCTAATGCGCAGGTGCCAAAATTCACCATGATTATTGGCGGCTCATTTGGCGCGGGCAATTACGGCATGTGTGGCCGCGCTTTTTCTCCCCGCATGCTGTGGATGTGGCCCAATGCGCGCATTAGCGTGATGGGTGGCGAGCAGGCGGCGTCCGTCTTGGCGACGATCAAGCGCGATGGGTTTGAAGCCGCAGGCAAACCCTGGAGCGCGGCAGAAGAAGTGGCTTTCAAAGAGCCCATCCGGGCGCAATATGAAGCCCAAGGGCATCCGTATTACGCCACTGCGCGCTTGTGGGACGATGGCGTGATTGACCCAGCGCAATCCCGGCAGGTTTTGGCGTTGGGTATGTCTGCTGCGCTTAACGCTCCAATCCAGCCCACGCAGTTTGGTATTTTTCGGATGTAGCCCGTGGGTATAAACAGTCAATTAGCAACGAGCCAACCATGAGCCAAAAACGAAGCGGGATATAAAACGATGCAGCAAACCATCCTGACAGAAATAGATGCCGGTGTCGGCATCATTACGCTGAACTGCCCGGAGCGGCACAACGCGTTTGACGATGTTTTGATTAGCGAGCTGACGCAGGCCATAGGAATGATGACGCAGGATGTGGCTGTGCGTGTCATCGTGTTGTCCAGCAGCGGGAAAAGTTTTTGCGCGGGGGCGGATCTGAACTGGATGCGACGTGCGGCCAATTACTCGGATGCCGAGAATTTACGCGATGCCCGCGCACTGGCCGAGATGCTGCGCTGTCTGGCGCAATGTCCCAAACCAACGATTGCCCGCGTGCAAGGCCCGGCCTATGCGGGTGGTGTGGGGCTGGTGGCGTGTTGCGATATTGTGGTTGCTGTTTTTGATGCGCAATTTTCTTTGCCGGAGGTGCGCATTGGCATTGTGCCGGCCACCATTAGTCCGTATGTCATTAGCGCGATCGGCGAGCGTCATGCGCGCCGCTACATGCTTACAGCCGAGCGCTTTTCAGCAGCGGTGGCTTATCGCATGGGTCTGGTGCATGAACTGGTAGCAGATGCGGCTGCGTTGGATAGAGCTGTCGGAGAAATTGTCGAGGATTTGTTGAAGAACGCGCCTGATGCATTGGCTGAATGTAAATCATTGATCGCCGCAGTTGCGGCTAAGCCCATTACGCCAGACCTCATTGAAGACACTGCGCAGCGTATCATGCGACTGCGTGCCAGCGCTGAAGGCCGTGAGGGCATTCGGGCTTTCCTGGAAAAACGTACTCCTGACTGGGCTGCCAGCGATGCGCCTTATTAGGCTAAAAAGCCGGTTACTTGAAAAACATCATGACGCTATCGATACAATTGGCAACGCGCAACGATACTTCATCGAGGATAAAACTGTATTCTGATGATGGTGGATAAAATAAAACACTTGCCGGTTTTCTTCTTCTTGCACACATTGATTCTGGTGTCGTTGATTTTCTCTTTACCCGTTTTGGCCGCAGCTGAAATGGCAGAGGACACACAAGCTCGGATATCGGCAGAGAAACTGTTATTTCGGGGTTTTGGTACGCTTGGCATTGCTCGATCTTCTTCTGATCAGGCGGATTTTGTCAGGGACTTATCTCAACCCAAAGGACTAAGTGACGGAAACTGGTCGGCACGGATAGACAGCATTCTGGGTGGGCAACTCAATTGGCAGATGACCAAAGAGCTGGAGCTTGTTGGCCAGGCGGTTAGTCGATTCAGATACAACGAAAGCCGCTCACCCGAAATCATGTGGGCATTTGCGCGCTGGGATATAACCCCCGATATAGCTGTGCGTGCTGGCCGCATAGGCGCGGATTTCATGATGCTGGCTGATTCTCGACTGGTTGGTTATTCCTATCTGGCGGCACGCCCGTCCAGTGATTTTTTTGGCCCGTTGTTTTTCCATCATTTTGATGGCGCCGATATGAGTATTAGTAAACCTGTCGGAGAGGGAGTGCTTCGCGCTAAGGTGTTTATCGGGGCGACACATGAAAAAGCTGCCGATATGCAACGCGTCTGGAATACCAGTGGGTCGCATGTTGGCGGAGTGGTTCTGGACTACTGGCAGGGGCCATTGCAGTTGCGGGCGAATGTCGCGCAAATCAGATTCTCGAATGATCTGGATGTGAGTCCTTTGCCTGATTTTCTCAAAGCGGCGGGCGCATTTCTTAATATGCCCAGCGCTTTTTCTGCGGCGCAGTCTTTGGAGACCAAAGATACGACAAGCCGGTTTTATTCGCTGGGCGTGGTCTATGAAGCCAATGGCTTCCAGACACAAGCGATGGCAAATTGCATTCGGCATGAGGCTGGCTTGCTGCAAAACTCTTGTGCCGGATATGCTCTCGCTGGGTATCGTAGTGGGGCAATAACGCCGTATGCAGGTATTTCGGCATGGAAAAGTTCGCGAAGGAACCAAACTGCCGGCTTGCCTGATATCCCTCCCTTTGCAAATTTGAATGCTATTTATTCTTCAGTGATGGAGACAACCCGATCTGACCAGAGAACTTATACCCTGGGAGTGCGTTGGGATGTAAAGCCAAATGTGGCATTCAAGCTGCAATGGGATGCCATACGAGGAGACAGCCGGTCAGTATTCCCTGTGCGGGATGAACAACCCGGGTGGGATGGCAGGACTAATGTCATTTCAATCACGTCCGATTTCGTGTTCTGATGCCATGAAGCTGAATTCCCTCGCTTATTGGTTCATTGCTTTTTTGTCCGTGATAGCACCTTGCCATGCCAGGGCAGATCTTGTCGTGGTGACCGGTCCCAAAACAGGTGTTCCCACGTTGAGCAAGGAAGAAGTGATCAATATCTATCTTGGGCGCTATCGTCGATTGCCTAACGGGTTACCAGCAGAACCCTTGGATATGGGAGAGGCGTCTGAAACCAAAAAAGAGTTTTACTGGAAACTGGTAGAAAAGACGCCTGCAGAAATCAATGCATACTGGGCGCGGCTGGTTTTTTCTGGACAGACACGGCCTCCGGCCACTGTAAACTCGAGTGATGAAGTCGCTGCACGTCTAATGAGTCGCCCTGGGGTGCTGGCATATGTTGAACGAGAAAAGCTGGATAAGCGATTCGTTATTCTCTACGAATTCGATAGATGATTACACTTTGATCCATTGTGCGTGATCCGCGTGATTTTCCAAAAAATACAGTGTTAAAGAAAAAGAAAGCATCTCGTTGGTGGCATGGAATCCTTGCGAGGGGCATCGCGGCCTTTCTATTCATGGCGCTCTTGGTGGGCGGTGTCTCCAGTTATTTCATCAGCCAATCACTACGTGAACGGGAGCAGAGTCAGGCGATCCGTTCGCTGAGCGAAGCGCTGGAGACGGTACAAAGCACAGCCAGTATCGCTGCTTTTACCAACGATAAGCAGCTTGCTGGCGAAGTGATTCAGGGCTTGTTGCGCAACAGCGATATTTTGTCGGTGACAATAGTAGTAGCCGGGGATACTGTTTTGGCAAACGGAATGCGATCTTCCGCAAAAGTATTCGCCCCGGAATTCATGGACAAACCATTGTCTCAGCCGCTTGCCTCCCCATTCAATAAAAATGAAACGATCGGCAAGATCATTCTGCAAGCGGATTGGCCGACGATCGAAGCACGGGTAAAGCAGAGCACCCGGGATACGCTGTATTTGCTCCTGGCAGAAATGATTATCGTTGTTCTGTCCGTTGCTGCGGTGATGGTTTTTTTTGTGATACGTCCGATCAAGAAAATTTCAGACCGGCTGCATCAAATTGAACCTGGTCTGGGCAGCAGCATTCTTGTGCCTGAAGGACATGAGAAAACAGAAATTGGTCGGCTGGTCGGCGATATCAATGACCTGACGGGGCGGCTGATGATGTTGCTTGAAGAAGCACGCGCAATGCAGCGACAACAGCAAGTTGCCCAAAGAAAATATCAAAACTTGTTTGACTGTGCGGTGTCCGGCATTTTCGTGGCGGATAGGGATGGCCATCTGGATTCATTCAATCAAGCCTTTGCTACGCTCATGTGGCGCTCAAAGCCAGTGAATCAAGAAAACCTGTCTTTGTTTGATGCCGCCTGGAGCAGGTCAGACCTTATTCGGTCATTGCTGGTTCTCGCCCTAGAGCAGGAGACCATCGGCCGAATTGTGGCGGATGATTTTTTATTGCTTGATCGGCGTGGGGAAGAGCGCTGGTTGAGCATTGCAGTGACAGCGCCTGGTGATGGCACTTTGCAGGGTACGATGACAGATGTGACTGCCCGTAAGCGCGAAGAGATGCATGCACGTCAGCTGGCGAGTCTGGATGCGCTTACCGGGTTTGCCAATCGCCAGGGTTTGCTCGAGGCAATTGGCCAGCATGCCGCCCGTGGTCATGCGCAGACTTCATTTGCGTTGGTGATACTTAATCTGGATGGCTTTAAACAAATCAACGAATCCTTGGGGTTGCCTGCGGGCGATGAAGTGCTGGGTATTGTGGCTGAACGCATTCGGCAGTTTATCCAGCCGGGCGATATTCCTGCCCGGAGCGGTGGAGATGAGTTTGTTATCTTGTTCGATGGTGCTTCACCTGAAAGCGCGGTTGACCAGCGCTTGAACCAGTTTTTCAGCCTGCTACAGCAATCACACGCGATGATGACGCTTGAAGGGACCAGGGTAATTTCATTGCGCGCGAGTGCGGGTGTGGCTTTTTATCCCAAAGATGGCACGAATGTGCATCAATTGCTGCGGAGTGCTGAATTGGCGCTGATGAGCGCGCGCACTGCGGGCAGCCATAGTTATCATTTCTTTGAACCTTCCATGCTTGTTGCAGTGGAGCATCGTCGCCGGATCGAAGATGATTTAAAACAGGCGATCGGGGAAGGCGAGCTATATCTGGGATTTCAGCCGATTATCAATTTGGCGGCAGGAAAAGTGATTGGAGCAGAAGCGCTGATGCGCTGGGCGCATCCGACGCGGGGCATGGTATCCCCCGATGTGTTTATTCCTTTGGCTGAAGAGATTGGCGTGATTGGCGAGCTGGGTCTGCTTGTGCTGGAAAATGCTTGTCGGGTGGTTAGCCAGTGGCGGTCTGTCGGACATCCGCTGTATGTTTCTGTCAATGTTTCTGCCTTGCAGATTCCGAATTTACTGCCCCCCTCGGTTGTTCTCGATGCACTGAAGCGGCATGGATTGCCTGATGATGCGATAGCCATTGAAATCACCGAAGGGGTATTGATGGGGAATGTTGGCGCTGCGCTCGAGTGGATGGCTGAACTCGGCGCGGCAGGGCTGCGTATTTACCTGGATGATTTTGGTACCGGTTATTCTTCATTGTCCTATCTCAAGCGATTCCCGCTGAATGCGGTAAAGATTGACAAATCCTTCATTCGTGATTTGGCTGAGGACAGTAATGACAAGGCGTTGGTGAATGCGATCATCACAATGGCAACAAGCTTGACGCTGGATGTGATTGCAGAAGGCGTCGAGACTGAAGCGCATTTCAAGATGCTGCGCGATATGGGCTGTCATCTGGGCCAAGGTTTCCTCTTTTCGCCCGCAGTCAAGGCAGAGTTGTTTGCCGACACAGTCGTCGACATTGAACAGAGGCTGGCGTTGATGAATGCAGCGGATTGACAAGATGTTCACGAAGCTTCTTATTGCCAATCGTGGCGAAATTGCATGCCGGATCATCAAAACGGCGCGTCGTATGGGCATCAAGACGGTTGCTGTGTATTCAACGGTAGATGAGCATGCCCGCCATGTGCGCATGGCAGATGAAGCGCTATGGATAGGCGCGGCCCCGCCTGCGGAATCGTATTTGGCCATCGATAAGATAATTGATGTAGCTAAAGCAAGCGGCGCGCAAGCCATTCATCCTGGCTATGGCTTTCTTTCCGAAAATGCAGCATTTGCGGAAGCCTGTGTGCAACATGGGTTGGTGTTTATCGGCCCATCAGCGGCGGCTATTCGCGCCATGGGTTCCAAGTCAGCGGCTAAACGACTGATGGAAAAAGCCGGTGTCCCGCTTACGCCGGGGTATCACGGGGATGAGCAGGCATCGGATTTTTTGCGCCGGCAAGCAAACAGAATTGGGTATCCGGTGCTCATAAAAGCTGTCGCAGGCGGTGGCGGCAAAGGTATGCGTGTGGTGACCGCAGAAGCTGGGTTTCTGGATGCATTGGCGTCTTGTCAGCGTGAGGCCAGCGCGAGTTTTGGCGATGCACAGGTGCTGCTGGAAAAGTACTTGCAACCCGCACGGCATATTGAAGTACAGATTTTTGGCGATAGTCATGGAAATTATCTGTATTTGTACGAGCGGGATTGCTCGGTGCAGCGTCGCCACCAGAAGGTATTGGAAGAAGCCCCGGCCCCGGGGCTAACGCCTGAGCGTCGCGCGGCCATGGGCAAAGCGGCGGTGAGCGCTGCACGCGCCGTAGGCTATGTGGGCGCGGGCACGGTGGAATTTATTGTTCCGGGCGCCGCATCCGGCGGTGCGTTTTACTTCATGGAAATGAATACGCGGCTGCAAGTCGAGCATCCGGTGACGGAAATGATTACCGGGTTGGATCTGGTCGAATGGCAATTAAAAGTCGGCGCTGGTGAGACGCTGCCTTTGGCGCAAGAGCAGATCACGCTGCGTGGCCATGCGCTTGAAGCACGCATTTACGCCGAAGATCCGGGAACAGGTTTCCTGCCTTCGACAGGTCGCGTGATTCATTTTGCCTATCCTGTTGAAACGCCCTTTGTGCGCATGGATGCTGGCGTGGCGGCAGGGGATGAAATCACGCCTCACTATGATCCGATGATTGCCAAACTGATTGTCTGGGACGATAGCGACAGTGCGCCGCGAGCGCATGCCTGCGCACGCATGCTGCAAGCCTTGGCCGAAGTTGAAATTGTCGGTGTGGCCAATAATGTTGATTTTCTTTCCCGCCTCGTAGCTTGTCCGGCTTTTGCTGAGGCCAGTCTGGATACCGGGTTGATCGAACGTGAACAAGCCTTTCTGTTTCCAGCGCCCGCCGAGCTACCGCTAGAAGTGTGGTTGAGTGCGGCGCTGGCTGAACTCTTGCGCATCCAGAAAGAGGCTGCAAAGAGTGCCGCAAAGAGTAAGGACCCATACTCCCCCTGGCATGCGCAAGCAGGTTGGCGTGTGACAGGACAAGCCCAACAGGCATTGAATTTGCGTTGTAGGGATGTAGAAAAAACCATGGTTGCAACAGCCAGCCGCCGAGGCTTTGTATTCGAAATAGCGGTTCAGCAATTGAGTGGGCAACAACTCGGTGGCCAGCGGATAGAGGCGACTGGCCAGTTAGATGACACAGGAGTATTGCACGCTGATTTTGGTGGCCGACGGTGCACTGTCACGGTGATTCCTGTGGCTGAAAAGCGCCATGTCTTTATGCACGGCACATCGCATGTGATGACCTTGCTTGATCCGCTGAGTCACGCCGGTCAACAAGCGATAGCAGAAGGTAGCGTGATGGCCCCCATGCCAGGAAAAATAATTGCGTTACTCGTCACAGCGGGTGAGAAAGTTGCCAAAGGCACGCCCTTGTTGATTCTCGAAGCGATGAAAATGGAGCATACCGTTACCGCACCCACTGCCGGTATCGTGCAGGATTTTCACTTTGCGGTGGGTGATCCTGTTGCTGAAGGTATGGTGTTGATGGCGTTTGAAGAAAATTTTGGTGGCATTTAGTTTGTGTTGCTGTGACAAATTATTTTTGCCCGTTTCTGGCTGAGCGGGCGTGTTGGTAGTATCTGCCAACCATTATGGCAAGCGCCGCCATGAACAAGTAGCTAGATGCTGCCAATGCCATGGTTTTTGCGCTATGCCAGACAAAAGGGGCGATGACGGCTGCGGTAAATGCATTCATTCCCACTTGATACGCGCTTTGCAGACTTGAGGCCAAACCGCGTCGGGCAGGAATTTTTTCTAACGCAAGGATCTGCAAGCTAGGCCAGATCATGGCCATTCCAAATGAATACACCGGGATGGCTAGAATATTCTGCGGCAGCCCTGATGGGGAGAAAAAACCGATTAACAGATTAATGATGCAGCCCAAGAGCATGACGAGAAAACCCAGGCGAATGGTCTTGTCGGGAGAGAGTTTTCCGGCAGTACGCGAGCTCGCATAAGAGCCGCTCAACATGCCGATACTGACTGCTATAAAAAGCCATGCAAAACTGGAGAAGGTCGTATCGGCGATTGCGTGTAAAAAGTTGGGCGCGGAAAGAACATAAATCATATGTCCATTGATCAGGAGCGCCAAGGCCAGGCATAAATAGCTGAACTCAGGCAGGAGTAGCGCATCTTTATAGGCATGTACCAAGGGTTTGAATGCAAAAGGCTGGCGTTTTTCCATGGGCAGGGTTTCTGGAAGAATACGCCAGACCGTAATAAACAAGACAGCACCCAGCGTCGATAAAAAAATGAACACCGAACGCCAGCCAAACTGGTTGACCAATACGCTGCCCAGCATCGGTGCCAATGCGGGTGCCAGGGAGAAAAACATCGAGATGTGCGCCATCAGTTTTTGGGCTGCGGCGCCTTTGAGTAAATCCATCACGGTGGCTCGGCCAACGGACATGCCCGCACCCGCTGCCACGCCTTGTAATACGCGTCCTATGGACAAAACCAGGATATTGGGTGCGAAAAGGCAGATCAGTGCCGCCAGCGTGTATAAAAACATACCCGCCAGAATGACCCGTTTACGGCCTAACGTATCGGAGATGCTGCCATGCCAAAGCATCATGAAGGCAAATGGGAGCAAGTAAGCAGGAAGCGTTTGCTGCACTTCAATCGGGCTGGCACCCAGGCTGGTACCGATATCCGGAAATGCCGGTAAATACATGGTGATTGAAAAAGGCCCGATAGCCGTCAGCGCAGCAATTAATGGTGCAAATCCCCTCGGTGGGTTGGGGGAATGGGTTTGCACGGGGGTGGCGTCTGTCGTCATGAGATGTGGAAGGGCACAGGGAAAATTATTCTTGCTGAGCCGGGTATTTTCCCATAGATGAAGAGCGCAGCGATCGTTCGAGTAAACTCGATCACCTTGGTTGTTGATTTTTCAGCGCCGTCTGATTCCCTTGAATGATTATTTATGACACTCCCCAGTAAAGTTCGAATCGTTGAAGTAGGCCCGCGCGATGGCTTGCAAAACGAAAAACCGTTGATTCCAACCGAGATCAAGGTTGAGTTGATTCATCGTCTGGCATCAGCCGGCCTGCGCACGATTGAAGCGACCGCGTTTGTTTCGCCCAGATGGGTGCCGCAGATGGCGGATGCGACGGCGGTTTTTGCTGCCATTCAACCCTTGCCGATGGTGACTTATCCAGTGCTTACCCCTAACAAGAAGGGCTTTGATGCAGCTGTGGCAGCAGGGGCAAAAGAAGTCAGCGTATTTAGTGCCGCGTCGGAAACTTTTTCGCAGAAAAATACACATTGCTCGATTAGCGAGTCCCTTGAGCGGTGTCGTACGGTGATAGACGCTGCGAAAGCGGAACATATCAAAGTGCGTGGTTATGTTTCCTGTGTTTTGGGCTGTCCCTATGAAGGCGAGATTACGCCGCTGGCAGTTGCCGAGGTGGCGCGTGCATTGTTTGATATGGGGTGTTATGAAGTGAGTTTGGGTGACACCATCGGCACAGGAACGCCAGAAAAAACCAAGGCGATGCTCGAAGCGGTTGCGCGGTGGGTGCCATTAAAAAAACTGGCAGGCCATTTTCACGACACCTGGGGCATGGCCATCGCCAATGTGTATGCCTCGCTAGAAACGGGCGTGTCGGTGTTTGATAGCTCTGTTGCAGGCTTGGGTGGCTGCCCCTACGCACCCGGTGCGCTGGGTAATGTAGCCACTGAGGATGTGGTCTGGTTGCTTCAAGGCTGCGGCATTGAGTGCGGGGTGGATCTTGACGCACTGGTTGATATTGCCGCGTGGATTTCTCACGAGCTGGGCCGTGCGCCTGCATCGCGTGTGGCACGTGCGATGCTTGCCCGGCGGAGCGTGGCCTGAAAAGTCGGTGCTGGCATGACGGCGATTAACTCACCCTGCATCAACGTGTGTCGTATGCAAGGCAATCTGTGTCTGGGTTGTTATCGAACGCTGGACGAAATTGCGGATTGGAGCCAAATGTCGGACGCTGAAAAGAAGCAAGTATTGGGCAAGGTTGCGAACCGCTCGGCAAGCGCGGTTGAAAACAGCGCTGTAGTGCAGGTCGTGCAGAAAAAAACAGGGTAAGCATCGGGTGGTTGCAGCTATTTTACTGATCAATCCGTTATGCTTTGAACTATGAAAGTTGTCCTCATCAGCGGTTTGTCCGGCTCTGGCAAATCCATTGCCCTTAAAGTGATGGAAGATGCGGCTTACTATTGCGTCGACAATCTGCCCGCGCCGCTGCTTTTTGATTTAGTTCAACATCTGCGCATGACGGGTGAAGAACGGGTTGCTGTCGCTATTGATATGCGTGGTGGCTCATCCATTGCAGCGATTCCGCCGCAAATCAAGCGCCTTGAAGCGGAAGGCATCCAGTTGCAGTTTGTGTTTCTGGATACGCGCACGGATATCCTGATTCAACGGTTTTCTGAAACACGTCGTCGGCATC
Organism: Rugosibacter sp.; assembly: GCA_004322535.1. Lineage (GTDB taxonomy): Bacteria > Pseudomonadota > Gammaproteobacteria > Burkholderiales > Rhodocyclaceae > Rugosibacter. The sequence goes on along the minus strand of SCUZ01000064.1, from coordinate 55,141 downwards.
CGCTGGCAGGTAACGATGTCACGCTGGAAGAAGCGATCAAGAATGAACGCGAAGCGCTGACTTTTCTTGCGGCCAGCGGGCATCATATCGACACCAGTCATCTGCGGCCGAATGCCTTGCGTGCCTGTATCAAGGATTTTATTTTGACGGAGATGCAGCATGGGCTGACGTTGTTGTTTGAATCGTTTGGCTTCAAGCATGGCTTGCCGCTGGATGCAGATCTTGTCTTTGATGTGCGTTGTTTGCCCAACCCACATTACGATCCTGCCTTGCGTCCTCTTACCGGACGCGATGCGGAGGTGATTGCCTTTCTCTCGACAGAAGAAGATGTGCGTCGCATGGAAGAAGATATCCGTCGATTTATCACTTCGTGGCTGCCAGCCTACAAACGTGATAACCGGGTTTACTTGACCGTTGCCATCGGCTGCACCGGCGGACAGCATCGTTCGGTTTATCTGGCGGAAAAACTGGCTAACCATTTTCGGGGTCAGGCCAATGTGCTGGTACGACATCGTTCGCTGGCAGAATGAAAGCGGTATTACCTGACGATCTGCGCGAAATTTTCAGCAAGGCAGGCTATTCAGGTTCGTGGCACAAGTACCTCAAAGTGGGCGATTGGCTGGTCTTGTTTTTAAGTTGTGCGCTGGTTGTTTTGTCCTACACCCTGCTGTGGCGCGGCGGCGTGGCGGATCGCGCCATTGTTAAGCGCGATGGCCAAACAATCATTGAGATCAGCCTGAATAGTGCGAGCAAGACCCGTGTAGTAGGCCCACTGGGGACTACCGTGATTGAAGTGCAACCTGGCCGCGTGCGTGTCTTTTCCGACCCCGGTCCGCGCCAGTACTGCGTGCAGCAAGGCTGGCTGACACGCGCCGGTGCCGTGGCTATCTGCGCGCCGAACCACATCACGCTGGAATTGAACGGACGCGGTGAGGCAAGCTATGACTCCCTCGGTTATTGAACTGCCGGTAACCGAGGATGACCGCCGTATTGCGCGCTACACAGCAGCGGCGATTGCGCTCACGGTGGCCGAAGCTGCGCTGCCCAGCCCCTTGCCTGGCATCAAACCAGGGCTGGCCAACATTATCGTGCTGGTGGTGTTGCTGCGCTATGGTTGGCGCGATGCGGCCTGGGTGAGTTTGTTGCGCGTGGTGGCGGGCAGCTTGGTGATTGGGCAACTTTTTGCACCGGGTTTTTTTCTTGCGTTAGCGGGCGCAGTGAGCAGTTTGGCGGCGTTGTTTTTGGCCGCGCAGTTGCCGCGGCGCTGGTTTGGTGCGGTGACGATCAGCCTGCTTGCCGCCTTTGCGCATATCGGCGGCCAGCTTGTGCTGGCGCGGCTATGGCTGGTGCCGCATGACGGTGTGTTTTATCTGGCACCGCTCTTTGCTACAGCGGCCCTGATTTTCGGCACGATTAACGGCTTGATCGCGGCGCACTTGATCATGCAGGTTGAGACAATCTAAGTTCTTCGAGAATGCGCCTGACTGGCGTTGGCAATGCGGCGGTACCCAGCGCCGTTAAATCGAGCCAAAAGAAACCTACTTCCATTGCACTCGGGCGCAAGCTCACACGGCATAACAGTGGCGTGATGTGCAGGCGAAAATGGGTGAAGATGTGTAGAAAAGTCTTGAATCCATCTCCGGACGACGGTGGGGAGGCCACAAGCACACGGGCACCGAATTTTTTTTCAACATAGGCAGCAGCATTTTCTTCTGCCGGCAATTCGGGCAGAGAGAGCAGGCCGCCCCAAATGCCTACCGGCGGGCGGGTTTCCAGTAGCACGCGATTTTCATGCACGATAACCAGCAGCGTGGCGTGACGTTCGGGAGTTACACGGCGCAATTTCTTTTGCGGTAATTCCGCAGTGCGTCCAGTGGCATGTGCTATGCAAATGTCTGCTAACGGGCAGGCGATGCATTGTGGCCGACTGCGTGTGCATAGCGTGGCGCCCAAATCCATCTGCGCCTGAATGTAGGTGGCCATGTTTCTGGACAAATCATACTTCGGTAACAGGTCCTCGGCGTGTTGCCAGAGCCGACTTTCCAGCGCCGCTGTGCCGGGGATTCCTGCAATGCCAAGCACACGACAAAGGACGCGTTTGACGTTGCCATCCAGAATCGGCACACGCACGCCAAAGCACACTACCGCGATGGCGTTAGCGGTGGAACGGCCAATGCCAGGCAACTGTGCAATAGCTTCTGGTGCTTGTGGAAACACGCCATTATGCTGCGCCATCACCGCACGCGCCGCCCGGTGCAAGTTGCGCGCGCGGGCGTAATAGCCCAGCCCGCTCCATAGCGGCATGACGTCTTCAACCGATGCAGTCGCCAGCGATTCAAGCGTGGGGAAGCGGGCGAGGAAACGCTGATAGTAGGGAATCACCGTGACAACCTGCGTCTGCTGCAACATGATTTCCGAGAGCCAAACGCGGTACGGGTCGCGCGTGTTTTGCCAGGGCAGATCATGCCGCCCGTGCTGCGCGTGCCAGTGGATGAGGCGGCTAGAAAAACTTTTGCTCAAGATTTTGTACGGGTTAATCGCCTTTAACTGGCTTCACCAGGCTGGCGGCAAGTTTTGCCCTGGCGCGAGCCTCATCGGTTGTGTCCGCTGTCGCCACGGCCACGCCCATGCGGCGCTTGACAAAACTCTCTGGCTTGCCAAATAATCGCAGATCAGACTCTGGTACACGCAAGGCTTCTGCCACACCTTCAAAGGCAATGCCTTTGGCATCCATGCCACCATAAATCACCGCCGAAGCGCCCGCACGGCGCAAGCGGGTATCCACCGGCAAGCCAAGAATGGCGCGCGCATGCAGCTCGAACTCGGATAAGCGTTGCGTGGCCAGCGTCACCAGCCCCGTGTCATGCGGGCGCGGGCTGACTTCGGAAAACCACACGTCCTCACCCTTGATAAACAGCTCGACGCCAAAGAGGCCGCGTCCGCCAAGATTGCCGGTAATCGCACGCGCCACATCGCGTGATTTTTGCAGCGCCACAGCCGACATCGTCATCGGCTGCCAGGATTCAACATAGTCGCCATTCACCTGCACGTGGCCGATAGGTTCGCAGAAAAAAGTTTCCACTGCACCCGATGCACCGACGGCACGCACGGTCAATTGGGTGATTTCATAATCAAAATCAATGAAGCCCTCGACAATCACCCGCCCTGCACCCACGCGGCCACCCGCTTGCGCGTAGTCCCACGCTGTAGCCACATCCGCTGCCGATTTAATCAGCGATTGCCCCTTGCCGGATGAGGACATCACCGGCTTGATGATGCAGGGATAGCCAATGCCATCATCAGTACCACCTTCAATTGCAGCTTGTAATTCAGCCAGCGAATCGGCAAAGCGGTAGGGCGACGTCGGCAGACCGAGTTCTTCCGCTGCCAGCCGACGAATGCCTTCGCGGTTCATGGTCAACTGGGTTGCTCGTGCGGTAGGAATAATCTCGGTCCCTGCGCCTGCATGACTTGTCTTTTCAATTTCAGCCAATGTCGCCGTGGCGATAGCCTCGATTTCAGGCACCACCAGATGCGGGCTTTCTTTTTCGATCACTGCACGCAAAGCCGCACCATCAGCCATGTTGATCACATGGCTGCGATGCGCCACCTGCATGCCGGGCGCATCGGCATAGCGATCCACGCCAATTACCTCGCAGCCCAGTCGTTGCAATGCGATAATCACCTCTTTTCCGAGTTCTCCGCAGCCTAGCAGCATGACGCGTGTGGCGCTAGTTGATAGCGGCGTACCGATGCGAGCGTTTGTTTTCATCACCAATCCTTGTTGTAAAGCAGCTTTAGATTGCCAATTTTAGCCGACCATTGATAGCCAAATTCATGTTTGAATTCCCGCCAAACCGTATATTCCGCCCCGCTTCGTTTTTACGTGGCGGCTGGCCCGCGCTGCTTGCCACGCTATGCATCTGGACAGGCTTTATTCTGGTGTCGCGAGTTGCGGGCAAGGGTGTTTTGACCGCGTGGGATGTCACTGCGTTACGTCTTGGCATGGGCGGCTTTATCTCTTTGTTCTTCTTGCCGCGCGTCACGCTGCCACCGTTAAAAACCGGGCTGCTGTTAGCCCTGTTTGGCGGCATCGGCTATGCCTGTTTCGTTTATTCCGGTTTTCGTCTTGCCCCGGCAGCGCACGGAGCGGTTCTGGCACCAGGTGGGCTGCCCTTTGCCACGGCAATTGTTGCCTGGCTGTGGTTGAAAAAAGTACCCAATCGTGGGCAAATGCTGGCGTTGATTGGCGTGCTGGCCGGCATCATCTTGATCGCCACCGATACATTATCTGCCAGCGGGCAGATCACCGGCTGGCAACTGGTAGGCGATCTGCTGTTTATCTGCGCCTCGTTTTCATGGGCTATTTTTACCCTGCTACTACGCCAGAACCCCATGCCGCCATTGACAGCCACCGTTGCCACGGTGTTGGGCGGCGCGCTGCTGTATTTGCCTTTTTGGTGGTTTTTTCTACCCAGCGCACTATCCAGTGCCGCAAATGCTGAAATCGCGCTGCAGGTTTTGTATCAAGGGGTGCTGGTGGTTTTTGTTGCCTTGCTGCTTTACGCGCAGGCGGTGCGCCAGCTCGGGCCGCAAATCGTGGCGCTGACCATGGGCCTGGTCCCTGTGCTGGCGTCCATCGCTGCTGTGCCTTTGCTGGGCGAACCCCTCTCGCTGCTCGCATTAGCGGGGCTCACAGCGGTTACTGTTGCCGCGGTGCTGGGTGTGCGCGCCAGCCGGTAATGCTTTTTGCATTGTGGAATAAATATAGAACAGAAGAATCTAAGCTTACTGCCGCCGGTTTTGTAAAATGGTGGCCATTGAAGAATCAGAAATGAAAGCAGGGAAGTAAATATGGCATCCGTTGCAACTGAAAAAGTCATCAGCGTCCATCATTGGAATGACACGCTATTCAGCTTCCGCACCACGCGCGATCGCGGCCTGCGCTTCGAAAACGGGCATTTCATCATGATTGGCCTGGAAGTGGATGGCCGCCCGTTGCTGCGGGCCTACAGCATTGCGAGCCCGAACCATGAAGAATACCTTGAATTTTTCAGCATCAAGGTCGCCAGCGGACCGCTCACTTCGCGCCTGCAAAAAATTGAAGTGGGCACCTCAGTACTGGTGGGCAGTAAACCCACAGGCACGTTGGTGATTCGTGATTTGAAGCCTGGGAAAAATCTTTACCTGTTTTCCACCGGCACCGGCCTTGCGCCGTTTTTGAGCATTGTGCAAGACCCCGAAACCTACGCCGCGTTTGAAAAAGTCGTGCTGATTCACGGCGTGCGCTACACCAGCGAGCTGGCCTACGCCAAACTGTTTACTGAAGATTTGCCGCAGCATGAATTCTTGGGTGACATGGTGAAGGAGCAATTGATTTACTACCCCACCGTAACCCGTGAACCCTTCCGCAATCAAGGCCGCATTACCACGCTGATCGAATCCGGCAAGCTGTCGAGCGACATCGGTCTGCCACCGCTGGACCCGGCCCATGATCGCGTCATGATCTGCGGCAGCCCGCACATGCTGGCCGACTGCTCAACCTTGCTCGACGCACGTGGTTTTTCGATTTCACCGCACACCGGCGTGGCCGGCGACTATGTCATCGAACGCGCGTTTGTCGAACGTTGAGATTAGCTGTTCTATGACTGCAAGCGGTTGGCTGCCGTAAAGTATTTGCGAGCGTAGGCCACCAGTTGTCCATCTGTAGGGTGATCGACGGTTTCCACCCCGACAATCTTGCTGCTCATCGGCTGGTCATGGTGATGGATATGCTTGATCAAGTTGAGCTTGGCGTTCGCCGGGCCCACGATCAGAATTTCCCCGGCACCCTTTAACGCCTCAACCACTTCGTGATAGAAGTGCTGGTCTTCTGGTACACGCCCCACACCAACGACCCCGCGTTTACTGTGCAAGTGCTGATGGGGCTTGCCAGGGCGAACAATCGATGATTCGATGTCATCGGGACTAATGTGTATCACGTGTGCTTCGGCGTGATCAATCCATACAACGGCGTGGTAGTGCGACATGGCATTCCTTTCGCTGGTTATTGGTAGATTCGTTTTTTGATTGTACGGCTTGCAAGGAAGATAACAAGCGCTTGGTGGCTGTAGCTTGATATAAAGCAAATGCCGTGAATATATGACCCAAAATAGCGCTTTGAGGGTATTTGCTGCGCGGCGGATCACCAGCACCGTCCAGCGACGGACTTTTGAATCCGCCTCTGGACAAGATTTTTCGGAAAAGCGGCGCTTGTCATGCAAAAGGCATGGTGCTTCATCCAATCAACATAAGCATGATCGCTGCGATTGCCTGGGGCAATTAGGGACGTCCCCAATGCCGTTCATCTGGCAACCAGGGCGTCATGGTTTTCGCCGTCTCGCCAGCGCCGACTTTTTTCGCTGGGCTTTACGTTATTGATCTTCCGTCTCAACAGGTTTTTCATGGCGACGAATAAACAGGGTGGCTGTCGCGGTGAGTACGCAAACCGCGCCGAAGACCATGAAATAAACATCCAGCCCCAGGGCCATGGCGATCAGGGTGCCAGCCAGCACAGGCCCGATGATGGAGCCGGAGCGGCCAATGCCGAAGGCCCAGCCCATGCCGGTTGAACGAATCGCCGTGGGATAGATGTAGCTCGCCAGGGCATTCAGGCTGATTTGTCCGCCGACGATAAAAAAGCCGGCAAAAAACGCCATGACCTGCAGCATGGCGAGGGATGCGGAGAGTTTTCCCAGCAGCATCATGCTCAATGCGCCGAGCAGAAAATAGCCAACGATCACCGGCCGGGATCCCCAGCGGCGCATCATCCAGGCAGACGCAAACGGGCTGATGGCCCCGCCAATATTCAGCAGGATCACGGTGGTCGAGGCTTGCCCCAGGGCATAGCCTGAGCCCACCAGCAAGGTGGGTATCCAGCTATAGAGAAAATAAGCCACCATCAGATTCAAGAAGAAGGCCGCCCACAGCAACAGGGTGTCCCTGGCATACCCCGGCATAAAGAGCGCCTTGATCGGCGAATGTTGCTGCGCTTCTTCAGCGGGATGAATAAACACGGCGCTTGGCGGAATGGTCTGGTTGCGGGCGATTTTCCGGGCAATGCGGCGCAACAGGGCATCATTATCCTTGTTCTGCGCGGTCAGAAAGCGCGGTGATTCAGGCAGCCAGAAAAACAGCACGGGCACTAACAGCAGGGGCATCCAGCCACCCCAGAAAAAGATCGACGACCAGCCATAGGCCGGGATGATGTGAGCCGCCAGCAAACCGCCGGTAATGGCACCGATCGGCATGCCCAGAAAAATCACCGCCACGGCGATGTTGCGCATCTTGCCGGCGACGTATTCGGTCATCAATGCCGTGGCGTTGGGCATGGCGCCGCCCAAGCCAAGGCCGGTCAAAAACCGCAGCAGGATCAGTTCGTGGTAGCTGGTGATGTAGCCGGTTAATACGCTGAACACGCCGAATATCACCACGCTCGCAATAACCGCCTGCCGCCGGCCGTATTTGTCGCCTAGCGGACCCAGCACCAGGGCGCCGATCATCATGCCAATCAATCCGGCCGAAAAAACCAGGCCCAACTGGCCTTTGGCGATGTTGAATTCGGCGCTCAAGGCGGGGGCGGCATAGGCAATCGCCAGCACATCAAAGCCATCAAATATGATGACCAGAGCGCATAACAGCATGACCAGTTTTTGAAATCCTCCCAGCGGGTTGGATTCAATGATGTCATTGATGAACAGCTTCGGTTCCTGCACGGTCTTCCTCCTGAAATGAAATCCCCGGCATGCCGGGGATGTTTTTTGCTTTCAATGTATCGGCATACTATCATCGCCTCGTGCGGCGGATGACACCAGCTGCTTATTCAAAATAATTGCGTGCTTCCTCAAACCGTGCGGCGAACCAGCCGTTGGTCAAGCTGTCGATTCTTACCTTGCCCCGGCTGTTCGGCGCATGGATGAAGCGACCTTCGCCAATGTAGATGCCGACGTGGGAATGCGGCCGGTTACCGGTGTTGAAAAATACCAGGTCGCCTGGTTGCATCTGCGCCATGTCCACCGCGCGGCCCAGCCGCGCGAGGTCGGCGGCCGAGCCTTGCAGCCTGAGGTTGGCCGCCTGGTCAAAGACATAGCTGACCATGCCGCTGCAATCAAGCCCGGCCTCCGGATTCTTGCCGCCAAAACGGTAGCCGGTATTGATCAATCCGAGTGAAAACAGCACGACTTCGCTGGCTTTTTCGTGCGCGGCACGTGTACGTACCGTATCACCAGCGCCGACTTTCCTTGTCGGCGAGCTGCCGCAGGCGGCAAGCAGCAGAACACAGGGGATCAGCAGGGTGGGCCAGAGTGATCGCATTGATTGATATTTGTTCGGGGCGAGTTTTTTGCTGGAAGAGTGCATCGTAAAGACTGGATCTGCATCGCGTCAACCTGGTTCAGGCGTGGTGTAGTGTTTTCCATAGCCAGCCATGCCAACCAGCAGGCGCACCAGCGCATAGGCGGCGCTGTTGATTTGCCGCATCAGCCATGAACGGTGTTGCGTGCCACGGTGAATTTCAACGGCATCGCGACTAAGGGCTAAACGCAGATGTGCAGCGAGTCCGAGTGCGAATGGCGAGTCAAGGAGGATGACATTCGCTTCACGCGATAGCAGCAAGCTGAAGGGATCGATATTCGATGAGCCAACGGTGGCCCATTCTCCATCAATGACGGCAACCTTGGCATGCAGATATGACATTTGATATTCAAAAATTTGTACGCCAGCGTTAAGCAGGCTGTCGTAAATCGCTTGCATGGCGTGATGCTGCAGCAGATAGTCAGCGCGGCCTTGCAATAGCAGAGTCACTTTGACGCCGCGCTGGGCGGCCGCTATCAACGCTTCACGAAAACGCTTGCCGGGCAGAAAGTAGGCATTGGCGAGGATGATTTCCTTCTGCGCGCTATCCATGGCTTCCAGATAGGCTTCTTCGATATCACGCCGGTGACGCAGGTTGTCGCGAATCACTAGTGCGGCCTGTATGGTGCCTGCGGGAGGTTGTGGTTGTGGCTGAAAATCCGGCGCATGCGGCCGATGGCCGAGATGCGACCAGCGCACGATATGCCACATGTGGCGCATGTCGGTGTGAATGACGTTAACCAGCGGGCCTTCGATACTCACCGCATAATCAAAACGTGGCCCCGACATGCCGGCGTCAAAATCGCTGATGATATTAATGCCGCCGACAAAAGCCAGGCGGCCATCGATCACAACCAGCTTGCGATGCAACCGGCGCAAGCGATGCCAGTGCAAGCGCCGCTGTCTGGGCTGGGGACGATACACCAGCAGCTCGACGCCATCGGTGATGAGTGCGGCCCCAAGGCCTGTCGCGAAGTCGCGTGCACCAAAGCCATCAACCAGAATGCGCACGGCCACGCCACGCCGCGCGGCGCGAGCCAGTGCCGCCGCGACACGTTGGCCGGTTTCATCATTGGCAAAAATATACGTTTCCAGGTGCACTTCATGCGCTGCGCTATCAATTGCAGTGATCAGCGCGGGGAAATATTCCACTCCCGTCGCCAGTAGTTGCAGCGCGTTATCGGATAAAAACTCTGGTGTCTGTCTCTGGGTGGCGTTCATGAGGCGGCGGGAACGATTTGCAGCATGGCCGAAAGCGCGGCGTGGTCCGAGATGCGCGACCACGGCAAACCCGCATGACGATGCGCGGCGGTGACAGTTAACCCGCGCTGATAAATGCGATCAAGCCGGAACAGGGGTAGCGCCGCAGGATAACTGCGCGATGGGCGCGCTGCCTTGTTTTGGCTTGCAAGCGAATGTGTACTGGTGAATATCTCGGAGAGTCCCAGCCGCTGCGCCAAAATTTCGCCCGCATGATTGCGCCAGTCATTGAAATCTCCGGCAATGAGCAGCGGCGCGTCAGGCATCACCATGTTGTCGATATAGCTGGCCAGGGCGTCCAGCTGCCAGCGGCGAGATCGCGCAAAGAGCGATAAATGCACGCATACGCAATGCAGCACCTGGTTGAGTTGCGGCAGTTCGACGGCGCAATGCAGTAGCCCGCGCCGTTCGAAACGCAGATGTGTTACGTCCTGATTGTATTCGTGCAGGATGGGGAAACGCGACAGAATGGCATTGCCATGGTGGCCATGGTCATACACCATGTTTTGCCCATAAGCGCTGTTGTGCCACACATCGGCGGCGAGAAATTCATGCTGTGGCTCGGCGGGCCAGTGCGCATGCTGCGTGGCGTGTTTCAGATGCAGCCCCTGCACTTCTTGCAGGAATACAATATCGGCGCCCAGCGCACGCAGACGTTCGCGCAACTCGTGCACCATCAGGCGGCGGTTGAAATGGGAAAATCCTTTATGAATATTCCATGTTGCGACGGAAATCGGCAGCGTCACGGTTCAGGCTTGAATATGAAACGGGTTGAAGTCGGTGTTGCGGTCGTACCAGTCTTCGTTTTCGGCGCGCTTGAGGAAGGCGACAGCGCGGTAAGTCACGGGTGTCATGAGCACTTCCCAGCTAGTCTTCAGCACATACTGGGCGATGACGATGGTGACAATCTGCGCATCAGGCCAGATGCCGTAAAAAGCGATGACATAAAACAGGCTCGAATCGACTGCCTCGCCAACGAGTGTTGAGCCGATAGTGCGCGTCCACAACCAGCGGCCCGAGCTCCAGATTTTCATTTTCGCCATCACATAACTGTTGGCGAAACTACCACACCAGAAGGCGATCATCGAGCCTGCCACGATGCGCCAGGTGTTGCCAAATACGGCTTCAAGATGCCCCTGGTAGCTCTGGTTGAAGGCATCCGGCACAGGTGGCAAAGCGAGCACTACAGCCGCCATGAGGCTGGCGAACACCAGCGCAGCAAAGCCCGCCCAAACCACGCGCCGATCACGACCATAGCCATACACTTCGGTGAGAATGTCGCCGAAAATATACGAGATCGGGAAGAACAATACGCCGCCGCTGAAAGATACCGCACCGATAATCGGCAACGTGATCTGCGCCGCCTTGGCGGCGCCAATCAGGTTGGCGCAGAGCAGCACACAGACAAACGCCGCCATGACAAAATCGTAATAGCGGTAGCTGCGCTGCGGTGTAGTCATCGGCTTTGAGCAGTGCTCATGAAAAGTCGGCGCTCATGAGACGGCGAGCATGCGTTCCAGCGCGATCTTGGCCGGCACGGCTTCGTGTTCAGGCACCTTGATTTGATTGACGACCCTGCCCGCCACCAGATTTTCCAGCGTCCAGGCCAGATGCTGCGGATCAATGCGCTGCATGGTAGAACACATGCACACGGTGCTGGCCATGAATTGCACGATCTTGCCCTCACTCTTGACCTCGCGCGCCAGCCGCTCAACCAGATTCAGTTCGGTGCCAACCAGCCAGCGCGTATTGGGCGGTCCGGCCTTGACGGTCTTGAGAATATATTCCGTGCTGCCAATGTAGTCAGACTGTTTGCATACTTCAAAGCCGCATTCCGGATGCGAGATGACAATGCCATCAGGGTATTGATTGCGAAACTTGATGATGTCGCGCGGCTGGAACATCTGATGTACGGAACAGAAGCCATGCCACAGGATGATTTTCGCCTTGCTGATTTGTTCGCGCGTCAGGCCGCCTTGTTCAAGGTCGGGATTCCAGATCACCATTTCATCCAGTGGAATGTTCATTTTGTAGCCGCTCCAGCGGCCCAGGTGCTGATCGGGAAAGAACAGCACTTTTTCGCGCTGCTTGAACGACCATTCAAGAATTCTGGGTGCATTGGATGACGTGCACACAATGCCGCCATGCGTGCCACAAAAAGCTTTCAGATCTGCGGCGGAATTGATGTAGGTAACCGGCGTGATTTTTTCGTCAGGATCCATCAACGCCGACAACTCGCGCCAGCACCGCTCAACTTTCGCCAGATTTGCCATGTCAGCCATGGAGCAGCCTGCGGCGAGATCGGGCAGGATCGAAATTTGCTCGGGCCGCGAGAGAATATCGGCCACTTCGGCCATGAAGTGTACGCCGCAGAAGATGATGTTTTCTGCTTCGGCTTCTCCGGCCAGACGCGAGAGCTTGAGCGAGTCACCAGTGAGGTCGGCATGTTCGTATACGTCGGCGCGCTGGTAGTGGTGGCACAGTAGCACGGCTTTTTTGCCGAGCGTGGCCTTGGCTGCGCGGATACGCTCGCCCGCTTCTTTATCGGCCAGCGCGTTGAAATGATCAAATTTTATGGTCGCAGTTTGCATGGCAATGAACTCCAATCAACTCAGCTTTGGATCCACGGCAGGCCCGCATGGCGCCAACCGTTGGTTTGGTTGCGCTGGTTGCTGGCGTCTTTATCGCCTTCAAAGCCTTCGAGAATGTTGTAGCAAGAAGGATAGCCTGCGGCAGAAGCCGCTTTGGCTGCCGCGCTGGAGCGTGCGCCCGAACGGCACAGGAATAACAATAAAGCATCGGTCGTGACGGCGTGTTTGAGCGCCTCCATAAATTGCGGATTGGCCTGCATGTCGGGATAGGTTGCCCATTCGATTTCGATGGCTTCCGGCACACGCCCTACCCAATCCCGCTCGGCACGCGTACGCACATCGACAATGGCCGCATTGGGCGCAAGCTGGCGAACTTCATTTGCCTCTTGCGGTGTCATGGCGCCAGCGTAAGGGAGTTGCAGCTTGGTGGCACGTGCCTGCGCTAAAGTGAGAATTTCGTTCAGTCGTCCCATGATAAGAAGCCCAGTTAGAATAGAGAAAAACAAGCATGCTTGATAGTATAGCTTTTCCACTTCCCACACTTTTCACGTACCTTTTACCATGCTCCGCGGAACCCACGATCCTTTGCATCGCCATGCTCCAGACGCCGGTCAGCGCTTTGCTGACGGGCAGCGCATTACGTGGGTGAGTGTCGGCGTGAACTTGGTACTCACTGCGATGCAGATGATTGTCGGGCTCCTCGCTCATTCACAAAGTTTGATGGCAGATGCGCTGCATACATTTGCCGACATCATTTCAGACGGGTTTGTGCTGTACGCAAATCGCAAAGGCGCTGAGGCTGCCGATGATGCTCACCCTTATGGCCATGGTCGCTATGAAACCGCGGCTTCATTGGTGCTGGGGCTGCTACTGGTGGGTACCGGTGCAGGTATTCTGATCTCCGCAGGCGGACGCTTGTCAAATTTGGACAAATTACCTGCCGTTGGCGTGGCGGCAATATGGGCGGCGTTGTTTACTCTGGCGGCTAAGGAAGGACTCTTCCGCTACATGCTGGGCACGGCAGAACGCTTGCGTTCCCCCATGCTGGTGGCCAATGCCTGGCATGCTCGCGCTGATGCGCTTTCTTCATTAGTTGTGGCTGCGGGCATTGGCGGCGCATTGCTCGGCTTTAATTTTGCAGATGGCGTAGCAGCCATTGTTGTTGGCGCCATGATTATGCGTGTCGGGTTTCGTTTTGCATGGGAAGCCTTAAGTGAGCTCATTGATACCGGGCTATCAGCCGAAGAAGTGGCCGCTATTCGGCAGACGGTGGTTTCCACGCCAGGCGTGCTCGGTTTGCATGAGTTGCGCACTCGACACATGGCGCATCAAGTGCTGGTTGATGCGCATGTGCAGGTTAATCCACGCATTAGCGTTTCCGAAGGCCACTGGATTGCTGAAACAGCGCGTAACAGCGTGCTTGAAAAACATGCCGAAGTGCTGGATGTATTGGTACATATAGATGCGGAGAATGACATTTCTGGCAATGCATCATTGAAGCTCCCCGCGCGGCCGATGCTGCTGGCCCACCTGCGCGGTTTGCTCGGGTGTGAGCCGCCACACTTCAATCGAACCGTCTTGCATTATCTGGGTAATCGGGCTGAAGCCGAAGTTGTCCTTCCGGTTAACTATTTGAATGAAGCAGGTTTGAATCTGGATGAAATAAAACGTCGATTGGAAAAAGCCTTACCGACAGATCCCTGGTTTTCCAAAGTGCGCATCAGCCAATGATATGCACCACAATAGTGCATATTCAGACGTGTTTTGCACAAATAGTGTGCGGCAACAAGGATGGGTTTTCACTGGAGTCTTTGCATGGACTTGTGGCACAATTCGTTCCGGTATTTTTTGGGGCTGGCATAGTTAGTGCTCTAGCAGCTACACCCTTATGCACGGTTTTACTTTTTCACTTTAATTTTTTGTGTCATTTTTAGGAGAGCAAGTCATGAACCCAAAGGACGTACTTAAGCTGGTCGAAGAAAAAGAAGTCCGTTTCGTTGATTTTCGATTCACCGATACGCGTGGCAAAGAGCAGCATGTTGGCGTACCTATTTCAGCTTTTGGCATGGGAAAATTCGAAGACGGTCATGCGTTCGATGGTTCGTCAGTTGCTGGCTGGAAGGGGATCCAGGCTTCTGACATGATCTTGATGCCAGATGCTGGCTCTGCCTACATCGACCCCTTCATGGACGAAACCACGCTGGTGCTGACTTGCGATGTGGTAGAGCCTGCCGATGGCAAAGGTTACGATCGTGATCCGCGCTCCATCGCCAAGCGTGGCGAGGCTTATCTGAAATCTTCCGGCATTGGCGATACTGCCTACTTTGGCCCGGAACCCGAATTCTTTATTTTCGACTCGGTTGAGTGGAAAGTAGATATGTCTGGCTCCTACTGCAAGATATTTTCCGAAGAAGCTGCCTGGGCCGCTTCCGAGAAATTTGAAGGCGGCAACACCGGCCACCGCCCGGCCGTTAAAGGTGGCTATTTCCCTGTCCCGCCAGTTGACAGCCTGAACGACATTCGCGCGCAAATGTGTATCGCGCTGGAAGCTTGTGGCGTGCCAGTAGAAGTGCATCATCATGAAGTGGCTACCGCCGGCCAGTGCGAAATCGGCACCGTGTTCAACACCCTGGTTAAACGTGCAGATCAAACGCAGATTCTCAAATATATCGTGCATAACGTAGCCCACAGCTATGGCAAGACGGCAACCTTCATGCCCAAACCCATCGTTGGCGATAATGGTTCTGGCATGCACGTGCACCAGTCAATCTGGAAAGATGGCAAAAACCTGTTCGCAGGCAATGGCTACGCAGGATTGTCTGACTTCGCACTGTATTATATTGGTGGCATTATCAAGCACGCTCGTGCGCTGAACGCCATCACCAACCCGCTGACCAACTCCTACAAGCGTTTGGTGCCGGGTTACGAAGCTCCGGTGAAACTGGCCTACTCTGCCCGTAACCGCTCTGCCTCGATTCGTATTCCTTACGTGCAGTCAGATAAAGCCCGGCGTATCGAAACCCGCTTCCCTGATCCGGGGGCAAACCCCTACCTGTGCTTCACCGCGCTGATGATGGCCGGCCTGGATGGCGTGCAGAACAAGATCCATCCGGGCGACCCTGCTGACAAGAATTTGTATGACTTGCCACCAGAAGAAGATGCAAAGATCCCGACTGTTTGCTCAAGCCTTGAACAGGCGTTGGAGTATCTGGATAAGGATCGCGAGTTCCTGACCCGTGGCGGCGTGTTCAGCAACGAGATGATTGATGCCTACATCGCCCTGAAAATGGAAGAAGTGCAGCGCTTCCGCATGACCACGCACCCAATAGAATTCGACATGTACTACTCGATTTGATGGGTTTTTTGCTTGGGGTGTAGCAAAAAGGACGGGCATGCCCGTCCTTTTTTTATCGCCAAACATCGCATACACTTAATCCCATGCAAAAAATTTATTTATCCCGCACAGTTATTGGCGTAGTTGTCGGCCCCGTTGCTGAAGCACATGGTCAAGCTTCCCCGGCTTTCTTGTTACGTTGCGTGCGCCATTTTTTTCTTGGGGTAGCTGCTTTGGCACCGTTAGCGGCGCATGCCAATACGTTTTATAAATGCACAGATGGTTCTGGCAAGATTCTTTTTACAAATACCCAGCAGCAAGGCGGCAAAACATCCTGCACGATATTGTCTCAACAGCGCGATCCACCCGGCGCTACGGCGTCACGCGGGCATCGTGATCGTGGCCCCCGAGCCGCCGCAACATCTACCCCGGAGGGCTTTCCCCGAATCTCAGGCGATGAGCAGCGCGCACGGGATGGTGATCGGCGCACTATTCTGGAAAAAGAGCTGAATAGCGAATTTGAAAACTTAGCTAAAGCGCAGAGGCTTGCCGCCACTGCGGGATCTTCACCAAATACTCAAGTGCCACGCGATACAGTGACATTGCATGAACGCAATATCAAAGCAATACAAAGAGAAATTGCCAACCTGCGCTAGCCTGCGTTAGTTTTTGCCAATTTTTTCTGGAATAACGGTCTGGTGCGCTTCTTGCTCACTCTTGCTTGAGTATTTATTCTTGCAACTAAAAACCGACATTGCTTTACCCTTTTTAAAAGATGAATTTGCCTTCTTCCCTTGCCGTTGGTGGTCTCGATTTGCTGTCATCAGCCGTCGTGTTAGTTGATGAGAATCAAGTGATTCGCTATGCCAATCCGTCGGCAGAAAATCTGTTCGCTGTGAGTTCGCGATTACTGGTTGGTCAATCCTTGAAAAAGCTGTTGGGCGAGCCTGCGGGGCTTGTCGCTGCGCTGACAAGTGCCTTGGCTAATCAGTGGAGTTACACCAGCCATAACATTCCAATTACCTTGTCGTCTGAAACTTTGCATGTCGATTGCACGGTAACGCCTGTCATGCTGGATGGTGCGCAATTGCTGCTTGAGGTGCGGCCGATTGATCAGCAACTGAAAGCCACGCGCGAAGAGCAACTGGCCCAGCAGCAGCAGGCGAATCGTGAGCTCGTGAGAAATCTGGCGCATGAGATTAAAAACCCCTTGGGCGGCATTCGCGGTTCAGCGCAATTGCTTGAGCGTGAGTTGGACAATGATCAGCTAAAAGAATATACCCAGGTGATTATCGAGGAAGTTGATCGTCTGCAGGATTTAATGCAGCGCTTGTTGTCTTCGCACCGTGCGATGCAACCCACGCTGGTGAATGTCCATGAGATTCTCGAGCGCGTGCGGCGGCTGATACATGCTGAATATCCCGATGTGCATGTCCAGCGCGATTACGATACCTCGTTGCCTGATCTCACCGGAGATCGTGAGCAGTTGATCCAGGCCGTGCTCAATATTGCGCGTAATGCAGCTCAGGCGATGCATGATAAGGGCGAAATCATCTTTTCTACGCGTGCCGCGCGCCAGGTTATTCTGGCAAAAAAGCATTATCAGTTGGCACTGGAGGTACGGGTTATTGATAATGGTCCCGGTATTCCCGCCCCATTGCAGGACAGGATTTTTTATCCGCTGGTCTCAGGCCGAGAGAATGGTAGCGGGCTAGGCCTGACGATTGCTCAAAGTTTTGTTCAGCAGCATGGTGGGATGATCGAGGTTACATCCCGGCCTGGGCACACCTGCTTTACGCTGATGCTGCCGTTAGCTTTACGGCTTACTACACAAGACAATATCAAGGAAAAAACATCATGACCAACCCCGTCTGGATTATTGATGACGATCGTTCAATCCGCTGGGTATTGGAAAAGGCGCTCGGCCGCGAAAACATCCCGGTCAAAAGCTTTGCAACGGCGACTGAAGCGTTGCGTGCACTGGCTGACGCGCAACCGCCTGCCGCTTTAATTTCTGATATTCGCATGCCGGGGACAGATGGACTGGATTTGCTGCGCCAGGTAAAAATTCACTATCCCGAGTTGCCTGTCATCATCATGACGGCCTATTCTGATCTTGATTCTGCTGTGGCCGCATTCCAGGGTGGCGCTTTTGAGTATTTGCCCAAACCTTTCGATGTCGATCAGGCGGTGGCATTGGTGCGGCGGGCGCTGGCCGAATCAGTGCAGCATGGCGGGGCGACCGAAGACATAGGGGTCATGCCCGAAATTCTGGGGCAAGGTGCCGCCATGCAGGAAGTCTTTCGCGCGATTGGCAGGCTTTCGCAGTCACTGGCCACGGTGCTCATCAATGGGGAGTCAGGCACGGGTAAAGAGCTCGTGGCGCAAGCGCTTCATCGCCATAGTCCACGAAAAAATGCACCGTTCATCGCGATCAATACGGCAGCGATTCCAAAGGATTTGCTGGAATCCGAACTCTTCGGTCATGAAAAAGGCGCTTTCACGGGGGCTACGGCACAGCGTCGTGGACGTTTTGAGCAAGCCGAGAATGGCACCTTGTTTCTGGATGAAATTGGCGACATGCCAGCCGAATTGCAAACCCGATTGTTGCGTGTTCTCTCAGATGGCAATTTTTATCGCGTTGGCGGTCATCAGCCCGTGAAGGCGAATGTGCGTGTCATTGCAGCAACGCATCAGGATTTAGAAGCACGCGTGAGGGACGGCCTGTTTCGCGAAGACCTGTTTCATCGTTTGAATGTGATTCGCTTGCGGCTGCCACCTTTGCGTGAGCGTAGTGACGATATTCCGATTCTGGCGCGCCATTTTTTGCAAAAGAGTGCACAAGAGCTTGGCGGGGAGCCCAAACGGCTTTCAGATGCGGCACAAAAGTATTTGCAAGGGCTTGAATTTCCAGGCAATGTGCGGCAACTGGAGAATCTTTGTCATTGGCTGACGGTCATGGCACCCGGGCAAAGCATCGATGTGGCAGATTTACCGGCGGAGTTACGTGACGCGAGACGTGATCCAGCCAAAGATCCCGCGCGCCGTGTCGCCAGCGCCGACTGGTTGTCTGCCTTGGCGCGTGAAGCCGATCAGCTATTGGCCAGCGCGCCGGGACAAGTGGCAGAGCAGCTTACGCGCCAATTCGAATCAACGTTGATTCGCCGTGCGCTGGTGGCAACCAGCGGTCGGCGAATCGAAGCCGCCCAGTTGCTCGGCCTTGGCCGCAACACCATCACGCGCAAGATTCAGGAGTTGGGTCTGGAAGATGCGCCGATAAAGGGGTAGTCGTGATGCATCTGCTTTCTGGCGACTTGTTTTGCAATGACTTCAACGCTTGACGCAACGCGTCTGGTAGCTGCACTAGGCCAAGCGTCGCGCCGTTTTGACGTCGATCTGCTGCCGCAATGCGATTCAACCAATTCGATGCTGCTGAGCCGCGCCGAGGTGGGTGCAGCCTCGGGCACCGTGGTGGCTGCGACGCTACAAACCGCTGGGCGTGGACGGCGTGGGCGCGAGTGGATTGCCGCGCCGGGCGACAGCCTCACCTTTTCTCTGCTGTGGAGATTTGCGCCGGGCAGCGTACCGATCGGCCTTTCACTGGCAGTAGGCGTGGCGGTAGCGCGTGCGCTGGAAAAAGTCGGCGCTGGCGATACGCCGCAGAGCTTTGAATCCGACCGAAGAAAGTGCAGAGCTGTTTCTGGAAAGTCCCCTTGGGGTGCGGCGCTCAAGTGGCCTAATGACGTTCTGTATCAGGGCAAAAAACTGGGTGGCATTCTGGTTGAGCTCTTGCCTGGCGCTCCTCATGTGGCTGTTATTGGCATCGGCATCAATCGGCGCCTGCCTGCGGCATTGCCGCATGATGTACGGGCGACAGCCGCTGCCTTGGGTGACCATATCGAGATCAATGTACTGCTGGCAGCGCTGCTGAGCGAGCTCTTGACGGTGCTGGAAAGTTTTGCGATTGCGGGTTTTGCGGCGCTGCGCGCGGACTGGTTGGCGCGCCATGCATTTCAGGATGCACCGGTCGTGTTGCTGTCCGATTTTTCGCCTCCGAGACACGGCATTTGCCGTGGTGTTGATAAAGATGGCGCGCTGTTGCTTGAAGTTGATGGCCACATCGAGCGCATTCTCTCTGGTGAAATTTCTTTGCGGGCAGCCGCTCCTGTTTAAGATAAGATTTCGTTCTTCTGCGATATCCCGTCGCTTTATCTCGTCGTTAATCGACTTATGGCTACTTACGCAATCGGCGATGTCCAGGGCTGTTTTGTTCAGCTCAGACAGCTGATTGATTTACTTGACTTTGACCCAGCCAGAGACCGTCTCTGGTTTGTTGGCGACCTTGTTAATCGCGGCCCGCAGTCGTTGGAAGTACTGCGCTATGTCAAATCACTGGGCACAGCTGCAGTGGTGGTGCTAGGCAATCACGATCTGCATTTAGTGATGCAGGCGGAAGGTTTTGGGCGGGCGAATAAAGAAGACACGCTCGCCGCGGTACTCGCCGCGCCGGATCGTGATGAGTTGTTGGATTGGCTGCGTGCGCAACCACTGATTCATGTGGAGGGCGCTTGGGCGATAGTGCATGCCGGGCTTTTGCCGGAGTGGACGATAGCGCAAGCAAAAGCATTATCCGATGAAGTTTCCGCTGCGCTGACTGCGCCCGACTACCGCGATTTTCTGGCGCACCTATGGGGTTCCGAACCGGCTGCCTGGCGAGATGACCTCACCGGCTGGGACAGGCTGCGCGTGGTAGTGAATGCGATGTCGCGCATGCGCTACGTGACACTTGCCGGGGTGATGGAGCTACGTGCGCCCGGTGCGAAATCTCCGCCTGCAGACGGGCCAGCAGGATGTGTGCCGTGGTTCACTATGCCTGGGCGGGCGAGCGCTGGTCAGTTTATTGTTTGCGGGCATTGGTCGGCGCTGGGCTACCATGAACAGCCTGACTTGCTGGCCATCGACACGGGTTGCCTGTGGGGCGGTGCGCTGACTGCGGTGCGGCTGGAAGATCGGCGTGTGTTTCGCCTGCCGTGCCCGCAGCAGGTGAAGCCTTCAGGCTGGGATTGACCGCTTTACTGATTCCCGCAGTGATTTCATATGCATCAGCCGATGCGCGACGGCATGGTGCGCATGCGCTGCGAGGTGGCGCCGATCAAGGCCATCGGGCGCGAGTGCTGGCAAGGGTTCAAGCTGTGCGACAAGTCCCGCGCTGGCGGCAATCGACCACAGGCAGCTGACTAGCGCCATGTCGCCTACAAAATCGGCGACATGGCTGGGCTGCCGGGTTTGCGCATCGACATAACGCAAGGCGAGTGGCATCACGGGCACTGCCGCGTCAATCGCGCTTTGGAATAACGCGCTGTGAAACGGCTGCACGGTGTGGCCATCGCTGGTAGTGCCTTCAGGAAACACTGCGATGAGTTGCCCCGCACGTAATTGGCCGACGAGATGGTCGCGCGCAGCGTGTGCTGCACGGCGCGAGCCGCGTTGCATGAAGATTGTGTCCGTGCGTCCACTGAGCCAGCCGAGCAAAGGCCAGTGGCGCATATCATCCTTGGCCACAAAAGCCGCTGGCGCCCAGGCGTTGATGACAAAAATATCGAGAAACGAAATGTGGTTGGCGACCAATAGGCCGACTGGGTGGGCTGCCAGTGCGTTATTCGGCGTATCACCAGCGCCGATTTTTAGGCTGATACCCAACACCGTGAGGAGCTGCCGCGACCAGCGTTGTTTGAGGGCTAGGCGGGTGTCTTGTTTGATGAATGGATAAATCAGCGCGACAGTCAGCATGCCGCTTGTCAGATGCAGTGCAGTACGACTTAAGCGGAATATTGCCCGCAGATTTCCAGCAGATTGTGCCTGTGGTGTTGCCATCCGTTAATACTATGGCAACACCATTACCCTGCCTGCTATCTTGAGATCAGCTCAGTGTGTGACACGTGTTGCGCCGCCACCTGAGAGTATGCGCACACGTTCGCCGGGACGAAATTGCTCATCAGCCTCTTGCGTTATGGCGATCAGTTGCCCATTGTCGAGCTTGACGGTGATTTCAAGGCCGGCCTTTTTTGTTGTACTGCCTTCTATCGCATTGCCCGCCACCCCACCGAGTACGGCACCGAGTACGGCACCGACCGAGGAGCCTTTGCCGCCACCGACGTTGCTGCCGCCAAGGCCGCCGACTGCCGCACCGGCGACAGCGCCAACCCCTGATTGTGTGCCTTCGATGGTCACGTTGCGTACCGATTCAACCACACCTAAACGCACGGTTTGTTCGCTGCGAGTTTGCGTGCGTGAATAAGAAGAACCCGATTGACTGGCGCAGGCAGCCAGCATCAGAGCGGGAATTGCAGCGAGTAACAGGCGATAATTTTTCATGGTGTTTTCCTTAAGGTTTGTTGAGTAAATCCGGTCAAGGCGCATATCTTAAAGAGATTCGGCAAAGATTGCCTGGTAACGCGCAGCAATTTCTTCATACGTCGGCTTGTGATTCTGACCCCCACGATGGGCAATTTTGATCGCGCCCATCAGAGAGGCCAGTCGCCCGGTTTTTTCCCATGTCCAGCCTTGGTTGATCCCATGCAACAGGCCGGCACGATAAGCATCGCCGCAGCCGGTCGGGTCGATAACCGCATCGGGTGTGGCAGCAGGAATATCAATGCAACGCCCCTCGGTGTAAATCTGCGACCCTTGAGCGCCGAGTGTCACGACCAAGGCCTTTACTTCACCAGCCAATTGATCGAGCGTGCGCCCGGTGCATTCCGTCAGCAATTTTGCTTCGTAGTCATTGACCGTGCAATAGTCGGCAAGTTGCAAAAAGTTCAACAAATCCTCTTTATCAAACATTGGCAGGCCCTGGCCGGGATCGAAAATGAACGGGATGTGTGCGGCGTGAAATTCGCGGGCGTGCTGCACCATGCCGTCACGGCCGTCGGGGGCGACAATGCCGAGACGCACGCCTGGCACATCACTGACTTTATTCTGGTGCGAATGCGTCATCGCACCGGGATGAAAAGCGGTGATCTGATTGTCATCAAGATCGGTGGTGATGAAAGCCTGAGCAGTAAAACTGCCAGCGATCTCACGCACGTGCTGGGTGCTGAGATCGAGTTGTTTTAGGCGATGCTGATAGGGTGCGCTGTCTTCGCCCAGCGTTGCCATGATGAGTGGCGTGCCGCCGAGCAGCTTTAGGTTGTAGGCAATATTGCCGGCGCAGCCGCCAAACTCGCGGCGCATGTCGGGTACGAGAAAAGCGACATTGAGGATATGGATTTGCTCAGGCAGGATGTGATTTTTGAATCGGTCGCCAAACACCATGATGGTGTCGTAGGCAAGCGATCCGCAAATGAGAGTAGTCATTATTTTCAGTTTTCAGAAGAGGTGAATTTAGGGGTAAAACAAATACAGTCGATAGCCGTTCGCCGTCAGCGGATCAATGTCGATGACAAGGTTTACGGCGACATCTGCATTAGGCAGCATGCCGCTGGCTGTTACGGTGTCTGCTGGCAGATAGGTAGTGGGAGGTAGTACTTTGCGAAGAATAGCCTTGTCGGCAATGTCAGTTAAAGTAAGCTCAAGGTGTGGGAATTGCTGACTGAATGCGGCACGATTTTTTAATGTGGCTGATACCACCAGGCGGCCGGCTTTGGTCGGATCGGGATGTAAATCGGAGCCTTCAATGCTGAGCAGGTCCGCTTGGGCGGGGAGATGGGTTGTGCAGGGTACGATGCGGCACAGTACGGCGATAGCTGGCTGCGCTGCAGGGAGTGATTTTGCCAGCGAGATGCGCAAGGCAAGCACAGCTTGCCCACCTAGCGTGACGAGCAAGAGCACGCTGCCTACAATCCAAGGCCATCGGCGAGTTGCGATAGATTTGGGCAGGTCGGCAAATGGGCCATCCAGCAGGATGTCTGTTTGCTCTGTCGGGTTGTGCGTGAAAGCATCAACTGCCGAGTTTTCCACCGATTTTTCTTCTTCGGTATCTTCTGGCAAGCCGGTCAACGAGCCAGTCAGCGAAGCAACTTCCATCGGCATTTCTGCATTGGCAGGATGATCAGAAAAATTTTCGCGGGGTTCTTCAGCGCTTGTTTCGAAATCAAGAATATCTTCTGGAAACTCCACGATTTCTTCAATAGAGGTAATCCAGTCGTTATCTCCGGTGCATGAATTAGTTGCGTCCGTTGCCGTCTCATCCAGTAAATGCTGAGGTGGCGCAAGATGATCCAGCCTTTTTTCAGTGGCAGGTGCATGGATGCTGTCTGGCAATGCATCGATGAGCGTATCTAGCGCATTAAACGCGTGCTGACACTGGCCGCAACGCACGCGGCCGCCTTTGGCCTTGATTTGTTCGGCGGTGACGCGAAACGTGGTGTCGCACGCAGGGCACTGAGTCAGCATGCGCGACCCTCCAGCCGCACCCAGCCTTCATGTGTTGCGCCCACATGGAGGTCGATAAAGGGCGCGTAAGCTGAGATGACTTGTTGCGCCTGCGGCGCCAACACACCGGATAAGGCGAGTTTTCCGCCTGATGCGACGCAGCCTGCGAGCAGTGGCGCTAAAACACATAGCGGGTTGGTGAGAATATTGGCGATCACCAGATCAAAACGCGAATCAAGGCGGCCATCAGCATTTTTCTTAAAGGGCATTCGAGAGTGGCGCAATTCGAGCGACACGTGGTTCGCTATCGCGTTATCGTGGGCGGCAATCAGGGCGTTATGATCAATATCAATCCCCAATACCGGCCCTGCACCGAGTTTTGCGGCGGCGATGGCGAGAATACCTGAGCCGCAGCCATAGTCGAGAACGGTCTCCTGGCCTTTGACTTGTTCAGTCAGCCATTGCAAGCAAAGAAACGTCGTGGGGTGCGAGCCTGTGCCAAATGCCAAACCGGGGTCGAGTACGAGATTAATTGCCTCGGCATCGGGAGCGGTATGCCATGAGGGCACGATCCACAAGCGGTCGGTAATGTGAATGGGCTCGAACTGTGACTGCGTAAGCCGTACCCAATCTTGCTCTTCCACTTCGGCGATGTCGATGGTCGGCAAGTCTGTGATGCCGATTTCCAGTGCAGCACGGGTAACGCGCCCGACGAGATCAGTTGCTGGCTCGAACAAGGCAATGACACGACTTTCAGTCCACAAAGGTGTGGCAGGGGCGGTAATCAGGCCATCAGGTTCACCAAACTGCGGAGTTTCGAGATCAGTCCCCGCCAGCGCATCTTCTACGCTGACGGAAATTGCGCCTGCACTCATCAATGCATCTGACAGAGCATCTGCGTGAATTGCATCAGTTTTTACCGAGATGCTGAGCCACATGAAGGCTATTGTTCCTTGATGGCGGCGCTTTTTTTGGCGAGTTTTTCTTCAAGATAATGGATGCTTGTACCACCTTGCCGAAAGCGCTCGTCGAGCATGAGTTCTTGATGCAACGGGACATTGGTCTTGATGCCATTCACCATCATTTCAGAGAGCGCGATACTCATGCGCGCAATGGCTTGTTCACGGGTGTGGCCGGTGCTGATGACCTTGCCAATCATGGAATCATAGTGAGGCGGCACGATATAGCCTGAATAGGCATGCGAATCAACGCGAATGCCCGGCCCACCGGGCGGATGCCAAGTGTTGATCATGCCCGGTGAGGGGGTGAATTTGAAGGGGTCTTCGGCGTTAATGCGACACTCAATGGCGTGGCCACGAATTTCAACATCGCCTTGTTTAAAGCGCAGCTTTTCGCCTGCGGCAATTTGCAATTGTGCTTGAACAATATCGATGCCGGTGACTTGTTCAGTCACCGGATGTTCGACTTGAACGCGCGTATTCATTTCAATGAAAAAGAATTTGCCATTTTCGTAAAGAAACTCGAAAGTGCCTGCCCCACGGTAATGAATATGCCGGCAAGCTTCGGCGCATCGCTCGCCCAGCGTGGCGATCAGCTTCCGGGTGATGCCAGGCGCCGGCGCTTCTTCGATCACTTTCTGGTGTCGACGCTGCATGGAGCAATCACGCTCCCCCAAATAAATTGCGTTGTCATAGGCATCTGCCAATACCTGAATTTCTATGTGGCGCGGATTTTCCAGAAACTTTTCCATGTACACCGTGGAGTTGTTGAAGGCAGCTCCGGCTTCGCTGCGTGTCATCGTGACCGCGTTGAGTAACGCAGCTTCGGTGTGGACCACGCGCATGCCCCGACCGCCGCCGCCGCCGGCTGCTTTGATAATCACCGGGTAGCCTACGGCACGCGCAATTTTGGTAATCTCTTTCGGTTCCTCAGGAAGTGCGCCGTCAGAACCGGGAACGCAGGGTACGCCGGCCTCTTTCATGGTGATTTTTGCGCTGACCTTGTCGCCCATGAGGCGTATGGTTTCAGGACGCGGGCCAATGAAGGCGAAGCCGGACTTTTCTACGCGCTCGGCAAAGTCAGCGTTTTCTGACAGAAAACCGTAGCCAGGGTGAATCGCTTCGGCATCGGTGACTTCAGCGGCGGAAATTATCGCAGGCACGTTCAGGTAGCTAAGCGAAGCAGTAGCAGGACCAATGCAGACGGATTCGTCAGCCAACTTGACGTACTTTGCCTCGGTGTCGGCTTCGGAATGTACAGCAACGGTACGCACGCCTAGTTCGCGACAGGCACGCAAGATACGCAGGGCAATTTCCCCGCGATTGGCGATGAGAACTTTACCGAACATAGCAGTCAGCTGATCACGAACAGTGGCTGGCCGTATTCCACAGCCTGACCATTTTCGGCCAGAATAGCGGTGACGGTGCCAGAGATGTCGGATTCGATTTCATTCATTAATTTCATGGCTTCGATAATGCAGAGTGTTTGTCCGGCTTTAACCGCCTGTCCAACCTCAACAAACGAGGGTGAGTCCGGACCACTGGCGCGATAAAAAGTGCCTACCATCGGGGCTTTGAGCTTATGACCTGTATCGACTGCTGCTGTTGCGCTGCTTGCGGCAGCAGAAGTCGGCGCTGGTGACACGGCGGCAGAGGTATGATCACCGAACATTGGATTGCCATATCCTGCGGTATTGGCCATGGGCATGCTGACCATGGTGGTTTGCTGTGTGGGCAAGTGTTTGGCGATGCGAATTTTTTCTTCGCCTTCGCTGATTTCAAGCTCGGAAATGCCGGAGTTCTGTACAAGATCAATTAAGGTCTTGAGTTTTCTCAGGTCCATGGAAGGTTTCCTTTCGGGTTTTATAAATATGGGGTGTGCCACCAGTGCCTGCATCGGTGGTGCAATTCTGTGGAGGCGCTTTAAGCGGTGATATTTAGCCGCAATAATGCAGCTTCCAGTGCCAAGGTGTAGCCTTGGGCGCCAAGGCCCGCAATGACACCTGTTGCAATGTCGGAAAAGTAGGATTGCTGACGAAACGATTCGCGTGAGTGAATGTTCGAGAGATGGACCTCAATAAAAGGGATGGCAACTGCGGCCAAGGCATCCCGTAAGGCAATGCTGGTATGAGTGTAGGCTGCGGGATTGATAATGATGTAAACGACGCCTTGCACGCGGGCGGATTGCACGCGGTCGATCAACTCGCCTTCGTGATTGCTTTGAAAACTTTCCAGACGGACGCCATTCGCGCGTGCCCGGGTTTCCATTGCCGTATGGATGTCAGCGAGTGTCGTGTGTCCGTAGATTTCCGGTTCCCTTGTGCCCAGGAGATTCAGATTGGGCCCGTGGAGCACGAGAATTACTGAATTTTGTTTTTCGCTAGTTGCGCTTTTGCTGTGCTTTTGCGTCGTCATGGGTGCGAGTTTGCCGCAAATGACTACCGTTTGTCTAGTCTACTGTTTAAGTAGTGTGTGCAGGCGCGCTTCAAGTTCGTCTTCGGTGAGGCGTCCGATTTTGACAGAATCAAGCCGTCCCTGACGGGTGATGATGACGGTGAATGGGAGTGCTTGCGAAACATTTCCCAAGGCTTCACTCAGACCCATGGCATCTGGCGAACCTAACAACAAGGGATAACCCGGTTTTTCAATTGACTGATACTCGCGTACTTTATCGATGCTATCAATGCTGATGCCAACAAATTGCAAACCTTTATCCTTATATTTTTTCTGCATGCTGGAGAATAACGGCATTTCTTCACGGCAGGGTGGGCACCACGTTGCCCAGAAGTTGACTACCAGCACCTTGCCGCGCCAGGCGGCCAGAGTTTGCCATTGACCTTCTGTGGTGGCAAAAGAGGTGCGCAATAGCTTGTCGACTGCAGATTGCGGTGTCGCTGCTGCAGATGACAAAGTAATGTTCGGTGCGCGTTGTTCGCGACTAATCAAATAGCCGGAGCCGCCTGCACTAATGGCGATTATCGCGAGTAACAGAAAGCGAATCAGTCGATTTTTCATGTTTAAACTATCTTGCATCAGTCGGGACTGTGAGCTGCAATTCAGACAACGGCGTAGCGGCTGTCGAATTAGCGAGCAGGGTTTTCACTTCCGACATGGCTGCGCTAGGCGCTCCGCTATGTCTTTTTTGGGCAGGAAAAACGTCCACCAGAACGGTTGTGTCGTCCATATCTAAAACAAACCGATCTTCCGGACTCCTGGGATTTTGGTGTGGCAGGGATGCTGTATCAAAGGCGATCTGATGGGTCAGCAGCCAGATTTCTACATCTTTACTACTGTCGGCGACTAATTGCAGGTGAATGGGCGAATAGCGGGCTGCCGTGCCGTCCAGTACGGCACCCGTCAGGCGGGGTTGAAATTCATTCAGTAACTGCATGGCATTCAGGGCTGTTTGGCGCAGTGCTTGCAGGCGATCATTTTGCTCATCTTCCTGGTAAATCGATTGGTAAAGGCGAAGTTCGGTTTGCACTTCTTCATTGGTGGGCAAGCCTTCGCCATGTTCTGCACCAAGGCTGCGGGCGGCTTTGCGTTTCGCGGTAGCGTAATCGGTTAACCCATCCTCGGCCATCAAGCGTGCGGCAGCAATGGCGATAGCGCGACGCAAATGGCGAGAGTCGGCAGGTGCGGGTTTACGACGCGGCATAAGAAGGCCAAAGGTTAGAATCCGCAGATATTATTTCACGGAACGGCTGTATGCATATTCATATTCTTGGTATTTGTGGCACTTTTATGGGGGGCGTGGCTTTGTTGGCCAGGGCAGCCGGGCATCGGGTGACAGGGTGTGACGCGAATGTTTACCCCCCGATGAGTACGCAATTAGTCGATCAAGGCATCGCGCTGACGGAAGGGTTTGGCGCAGATCAATTAGCGTTAAATCCTGATCTGTATGTCATAGGCAATGCAATTTCGCGCGGTAATCCGTTGCTCGAGGCTGTGCTTGACCGTAATTTGCCCTATGTATCAGGCCCGCAATGGCTGACAGATAATATTTTGCATGATCGCTGGGTGATTGGTGTTGCCGGTACGCATGGTAAAACAACGACCACATCCATTCTCACCTGGATTCTGGAAGTCGCAGGACTCAATCCTTCATTTCTTGTGGGGGGGGTACCGGCTAATTTTGGTGTGTCCGCACGGCTAACCGATTCCCCATTTTTTGTCATTGAGGCGGATGAATACGATACGGCGTTTTGCGACAAGCGCTCCAAGTTTGTGCACTATCGCCCTCGTACAGTGATCTTGAATAACCTGGAATTTGATCATGCAGATATTTTTGCTGATCTTGCTGCAATCGAGACCCAGTTTCACCATCTGGTACGTACGGTGCCGGGGAACGGCTTGATTGTGGCAAATCGGGAAGAAGCTTCGCTAGCAAGAGTGCTCTCTCGGGGATGCTGGACGCCTGTGGAATGGTTTAACGATGTAGATGGCGATGGATGGCATGCGGGTGAAGCTGACGCCGACAGTGGGTTTGATGTATTTCTCACGGAAAAACTGCAAGGCCGGGTTCCGGCTTTCGCCTTGCCGGGAAAACACAACCGCGCCAATGCCCTGGCAGCTCTTGCAGGGGCGCGTCATGCGGGTGTTCCTGTTGATGTGGGTTTGCAGGCCTTGGCAACATTTCAGGGAATCAAGCGTCGGTTAGAGGTTCGTGGGGTTGTCCGTGGCGTCACGGTTATCGATGATTTTGCACATCATCCCACGGCAATTCGTTTCACTTTGGAGGGTTTGCGGCAGCGCGTAGGCTCGGCGCGCATTCTTGCGGTGCTCGAGCCTCGCTCAAATACGATGAAGCTAGGCATAATGTCGGCGCAATTGTCAGTCAGTCTCGAGGGAGCTGACCAGGTTTTTTGTTATACCCACAAGCTGGGCTGGGATGTGGCCGCAGCACTAACCCCGCTGGGCAGTAAAGCGCAATGCTTTGAGGATATTGAACAACTGGTTTCGTTCGTTGCTGCGAGTGCGCACGAGGGTGATTATGTTTTAGTGATGAGCAACGGAGGGTTTGCTGGCGTGCATGAGCGCATTTTGCAGTCGCTCGGTAGTCTGTAAGCGAGGAAACCGTAACCCGAACATGTAGAAGCGTCACTCCCGTGCCGGGGATATTCTGTGGGGATAATTCATGTGGGGCGCAGGGCAAGGCGAAAAGCCATGATAAACTGCGTGCCAATTTTTTGGAATTGATTGGCGCAGAAAATAAGCGCAATTAAAGATTAATTCGGCTTTTAGCTTATTGTTTTAAAAAGTTTTGTTCTTGATATAAGAGGTTTAGAGATGACCAGAGCAGCGCAAAGAGTGGGTTTGTTACGTCTGGCCGGTGGGATGGTTTTAACCATGCTGGCACAAGCTGTAAATGCGGCTTACCGGGTTAACTTTCAGGAGCCCGCAACCAAGCTTGCCCAGACGGTGTATGACCTGCACATGATGATGATGTACATCTGTGGAGTCATTTTTGTGGGTGTTTTCGGTGTGATGTTCTACGCCATCGTGAAACATCGCAAGGCGCCAGGCCGGGTCGCTGCGACATTTCACGAAAATACAACCGTAGAAATTCTATGGACCGTTATCCCGACGATTATTTTGCTTGTCATGGTGTGGCCTGTTACTAAAACTTTGATTTCCATGCGTGATGCAACAGGGGCCGATATCACTATCAAGGCAACTGGCTATCAGTGGAAATGGGGTTACGACTACATCAAAGGCGAAGGCGAGGGCATCAAGTTCAAGAGCGTGCTTTCAACGCCTCGCGAACAAATTGAGGGCAAGGCACCCAAAGGCGAGCATTACTTGCTTGAAGTGGATAACCACGTTGTCGTGCCCATTGGGAAAAAGATCCGTATTTTGACGACCGCCGAAGATGTGATTCATGCGTGGTACATGCCTGCGTTTGCGGTAAAGCAGGATGCTGTACCTGGTTTTATTCGCGATACCTCTTTCCGTGCAGACCGTGAAGGTACCTTCCGCGGCCAATGTGCCGAGCTATGCGGCAAAGACCATGGGTTTATGCCCATTGTGGTGGATGTCGTTTCTGCTGAAAAATACAGTGCTTGGGTTGCTGAGCAAAAAACCAGGATGGCTGCTGTGGCTGACGACCCAGCAAAGGTGTGGACTCTGGATGAATTGAAAACCCGTGGTGAAACGGTGTATGCGCAAAACTGTTCTGCTTGCCATCAGCCGACGGGTAAGGGTTTGCCGCCCGCATTCCCGGCGTTGGATGGATCAAAAATTGCCACGGGGCCCAGGGAAGATCACTTGCATCTTGTTCTGAATGGCAAGGCCGGTACGGCAATGGCAGCATTCGGCAAGCAGCTTTCAGATGCCGAGATTGCAGCGGTTGTGACCTATGAGCGAAATGCCTGGGGCAACAAGGTGGGCGACATGGTTCAGCCATCCGAAGTCAAGGCCTCGCGCAAGTGATGCGTCGGGTATCGGCCTTGCTCATTGCCCGTGAAAGCCCGTGCTTAGTTAGAAATATCAGGAGAATTACATGAATACAGCAACAACAACCGTGAACGGACATAGCGCAGACCACGAGGACCACGGACACCACCCGAGTGGGCTGATGCGCTGGATAACAACCACTAACCATAAAGATATCGGCTCCATGTATCTGTGGTTTAGCTTTGCCATGTTTCTGGTGGGCGGCTGTATGGCGCTCACTATCCGCTCTGAACTTTTTCAGCCGGGCCTGCAACTTGTTCGCCCGGAGTTCTTTAACCAGCTGACAACCTTGCACGGACTGATCATGGTGTTCGGCGCGATTATGCCGGCATTCGTGGGTTTCGCTAACTGGATGCTGCCGCTACAGATCGGCGCATCAGATATGGCTTTTGGGCGCATGAATAACCTGAGCTTCTGGCTGCTGCCACCCGCGGCTCTGTTGCTGACGACCTCGATGTTTGTGCCGGGTGGTGCTGCTGCAGCTGGATGGACTCTTTATCCTCCGCTGACCATACAGCAGGGGATGGGGATGGATATGGCAATTTTTGCCCTTCATATTCTTGGTCTCTCGTCGATCATGGGTTCGATCAACATCATCACCACGATTTTTAATCTGCGAGCTCCGGGCATGACGCTGATGAAAATGCCACTGTTTTGCTGGACGTGGCTGGTGACTGCATTTTTGATTATTGCTGTGATGCCTGTACTTGCTGGCGCGGTCACCATGACGCTGACGGATCGCCATTTTGGAACAAGCTTTTTTAGTGCAGCAGGTGGCGGTGATCCTGTTTTATTCCAGCACATTTTCTGGTTCTTTGGCCATCCAGAGGTCTATATCGTCATCATTCCGGGGTTTGGCATTGTTTCACAAGTGATCTCGACGTTTTCGCGTAAGCCGTTGTTTGGTTACGCGTCGATGGTTTATGCCGTGGCTGCAATCGGGATTCTGTCATTTACCGTGTGGGCGCACCATATGTACACCACGGGTATGCCCGTGACTGCTCAGTTGTACTTCATGTATGCCACGATGTTCATTGCAGTACCGACAGGCGTAAAAATATTCAACTGGACTGCCACCATGTGGCGTGGCTCGTTGAGTTTCGAGACGCCCATGTTGTTCGCCATTGGTTTTATCTTTCTCTTCACCGTTGGCGGCTTTTCGGGGCTGGTTCTGGCAATGGCAGCTGTTGATGTGCAGATGCAAGATACGTATTACGTCGTGGCGCATTTCCATTACACGATGGTGGCTGGCGCGCTGTTCTCTGCTTTTGCCGGCGCTTATTACTGGCTGCCAAAGTGGACGGGGCATATGTATAACGAAAAATTGGGTCAAGTGCACTTTTGGCTTTCCTTTATTTTCTTTAACATGACCTTTTTCGTTCAGCATTTTCTTGGTATTGCCGGTATGCCGCGCCGTATTCCTGACTATGCACTGCAATTTACTGATTTCAACCAGATTTCAACGGTTGGCGCATTCGGCTTAGGCTTGTCGCAATTGCTCTTCTTGTACAACGTAATTACCTGTATCAAGGGTGGTCCAAAAGCGCCAGCCAAGCCATGGGAAGGTGCGGAGGGGCTGGAGTGGGATGTGCCGTCTCCAGCACCGTATCACACGTGGGAAGTGCAGCCAGTCGTAAAATAAGTGATCGCTTGGGACGAGTTAAATACAATGTCTTCACCTACGGTAAAAATCAAAAATCTGCGTACAGCATTAGTTCTTGCTGTGTTGGTGGCTGCTGTGTTTTTTGGGTTCATTGCGCAGAGTTGGTATCTAAACCATTGAAGAAAAGTCTTTCATCTGCCAGGCGTAACCTGCGAACGCTGCTTAAATTAGCAACATTTTCGGTTGCCATGTTTGGGTTTGGTTATGCTTTGATACCACTCTACCCAGTCGTTTGTGGTGCGCTGGGTATTAACCAGACCGGTGTGGATGACCGCCCTGTTAATACTCAGGTGGATTCATCAAGGCTTGTAACGGTTGAGTTTGATACCAATGTTCATGACATGGCGTGGACGTTTAAGCCGCTGGTTGGTCATCTTTCTGTTCACCCCGGCGAGCTTGCTCAGGCGATGTTTGAGGTTACTAACACTCGCGATGTGCCGGTTACCGGGCAAGCCATCCCAAGCTATGGTCCGCCGCTTGCAGCGGAGCACTTCCGGAAGCTGGAATGCTTTTGCTTTAACAAGCAAACACTTGCGCCGGGTGAGCGTAGACAAATGCCAGTTGTTTTTGTTGTTGATTCAGCATTGCCCAAAGAAATCGCAACTATAACGCTCTCATATACGTTCTTTGAGGTTGAAGGCAACCGGCGTGCAGAAACCAGTTCTGGATCAGTTCATAAAGTGAAAGAAGGCGTATGAGTTTGAATGTGCAAAATGAAAAAACTTCCAAGGCCGGATTTTTTACTGTGGTAGGCGCGGTTTTTTGGTCGTTTCTCGGTATCCGCCGTCGCCAAGATTATGAGTCCGATGCTGCAAGTATTTCATTAAAGCAGGTTGTGATCGCCGGGATCATTGGTGGAATTATTTTTGTGGTTGGTGTTGTAGTGCTGGTCAACGTAATTGTGGCCAACATTGGAATGGCTAATTGAGAAAATTTTGAAGGGAGATTATTGATGTCGACACATGAAGAGAGTTATTACTATGTTCCGGGGCCGTCAGCGTGGCCTCTGGTTGGGTCATTTGCTTTGTTATTGATGGCTTCAGGTGCTGTCATGCTCATGAATAAAGTAGGGGTGGGCATGCCAACCTTGCTGGCTGGGCTGGCTGTGCTGCTTTATATGATGTACGGCTGGTTTGGCAAGGTGATTGCCGAGTCACGCGCAGGGGCATACAACAAGCGTGTTGATGGTTCATTCCGCTGGGGAATGGGCTGGTTTATTTTTTCGGAAGTGATGTTTTTCGCCGCATTTTTTGGCGCGCTTTTTTACATCCGCGTTATTTCGGTACCTGATTTATCCAGTATAGATAACGCATTGATTTGGCCTGACTTTAAAAATGTCTGGCCATCTGCCGGGCCTGGGTTCAAGGGTGATTGGGACGCCATGAAGCCATGGGGTATTCCTGCGCTCAACACGCTTTTGCTATTATCTTCAGGCGCGACATTGACGTGGGCTCATTGGGGCCTCATGGCTAATAAAAGGGCGCAATTAACTGTAGGGTTGTTTTTGACAGTATTGCTTGGCGTTATTTTTATGGGGTTTCAAGTCTATGAATATTCTCACGCTTACCATGAGATGAACTTGAAGCTGTCTACTGGTGGGTACGGCAGCACGTTTTATCTGTTGACAGGGTTTCACGGATTTCATGTCACTCTTGGTGCCCTTATGTTGATGGTGATTTTGTTTCGTTCGCTAAAGGGCGATTTCACACCAGAGCATCATTTTGCTTTTGAGGCAGTTGCCTGGTACTGGCACTTTGTCGATGTGGTTTGGTTGTTTCTTTTTGTTGTTGTGTACTGGCTCTAAAAGCAGCGACTGCCGATATCGGAAGCTGAAAAAACTAGCGCTCCATTAGGAGCGCTAGTTTTTTGGTAGTGCAAGCCGATCTAGAAGCTTTTACCAAGACTATTTGCCAATTATTCCGAAGTAGTGCGCGACCATCAGCAATATAAATAGGGCTATGGATAGTGATATGCGCAGTGTTAAAGCTTTAACGGTTCTAGTCGAACCGGCTTGATCCTGAAACAGGAAAAAGAGCGCTGAAAACAAGCTGGCGAAAATAGCGACTAGCATTAAGATCACGATGATTTTCATTTTCGAACCCCGAAGAATAATTTTTTTGAATAACTCAGACTAGTTTAATGGAAGTTATCCAAGAGATTCCCAGATAATTTTTACGTTTGCTATCCACTACTTTATGCAGTGTTTACAATGTACCATTTGAAGAAAAGTATCCCTACCCTTGCAGCCTTGCTGGTTATCCTTGTCACGTCCCGGTTAGGATTTTGGCAATTGGATAGGGCGCATCAGCGTGACGCGCTTGAAGAGCGCATGCTTGCGGTCAAAAGCGTATCTCCTATAGTACTTGGTGCTTCATTGATAGATGCCAAACGTTTCGCTGCTTATCCGGCAAAAGTGCAGGGAGAATGGGTAAAGGAAAAAACGCTGTTTCTTGATAACCAGATTTATCAAGGGCAAGTTGGTTTTCAAGTGCTGATGCCCTTGCGAATTATGGGAAGCGATTTATCCGTCTTGGTAAATCGTGGCTGGACTCATGGCATGAACGATCGTAGTCAATTGCCACAAATCATTACCCCAGAGGGAGTTCAAACGGTTGAAGGGATAATTCATGAACGGACACCTCGAGTCGGCTCGGTTGGGCAAGATGCTAAAAATGGGGTGATATGGAGCCAAGTAGAACCAGGTGCGTATTCCGCTTGGGCAAAGTTACACGTTCAACCATTAGTGTTGTACCAAACCAGCACGGCACAAGATGGTTTGGTGCGTGATTGGCCTCACCCAGGTAATGGAGCAGATCGAAATCGTGGTTATGCGTTGCAATGGTTCTCTCTTGCAGCAATGACGCTGATTTTCTGGGGCTATTATTTCATTCGTAGAAACCGGCAAGCGAAGTCTCACACAACTAAAAAATGACTAAAGCACAACGAGTAATGGTGTTATTTTTCCTCATAGGCTTATTTCTGGCGATAGGCCCCTATGTGTTTTATGCATGGTGGAAGCCGGCAGCGCAAATAAATAAAGGCGAGCTGCTCGAAACGCGCTCTGCTGGATTGCAACTATTGGCGCTTGAGGGCGTAACTCCTGTCAAAATGCTGGCAGAAGGCGTGAAAAAAAAATGGGTTTTCCTCACGGTGCAAACTGCCAGCTGTGATGCCAGGTGCCAGAATAAGTTGTATTTAATGCGCCAAATCCGCACCGCTCAAGGTGAAAGTATGGATCGTATCGAGCGGGCGTGGGTGATTCTGGGCGATGGGCAGCCTGCCCCCCAACTGTTAAAACTGCACCCCGGTCTTCATTTGGCGCGAGTCTCTAATCTCGCCAGTCTTGCGCAGCTGCCGTTAGGTACCGATCCTGGTGCATGCATTTTTGTGATTGATCCGCTGGGTAATCTCGTCATGCGGTACGATGATCGGTCTGCGCCGAAAGACATTCTCAAGGATATGAGCCGTTTACTGCGGTTTTCTGGAATAGGCTAGATTTTAAATACAGATCATGACCACAGCTACCACACTTCCTCCTGCATCGCCCGACGCCAGTTTTGGATCGCTGGTTAGTGACTATCTGACGCTGACCAAGCCGCGGGTGATCTCGCTCATTGTTTTCTGTGCGGTGATCGGGATGTTACTGGCGCCAAGCGAGAATCTGACTTTTTGGCGAGTCTTTGCGGCGACCACCGGGATCGGTCTTGTTTCTGCCGCCGCCGCAGCTTTTAATTGCTTAGTCGAGCTAAAAATTGATCAGCGCATGGCGCGCACGCGCAGTCGTCCAACTGCGCGAGGTGCTATCAGTGTCGGTGCGGCGCTTGGTTGGTCTTCTGTTTTAGGTGCGCTGGGAATGATCATTTTACTGGTATGGGTTAATACGCTAACAGCGATATTGACCCTCGCCACATTTGTTGGCTATGCCGTTATTTACACCTTATTTTTAAAACCACGGACACCGCAGAATATTGTGATTGGCGGTTTATCCGGCGCCATGCCGCCGGCTTTAGGCTGGGCAGCAATCACTAACTCTGTGCCGGCAGAGGCATGGGTTTTAGTGCTGATTATTTTCCTTTGGACGCCCCCCCATTTTTGGGCGCTAGCGCTTTATCGCACCGAAGAATATGCTGCAGCGGGCGTGCCCATGTTGCCGGTGACACATGGCCCTGAGTTCACCCGGCTGCATGTTTTTCTATATACCATCTTGCTGACAGCGGTGACGCTTATGCCTTTTATTATTGGCATGAGCGGATTGTTTTACCTGATGAGTGCCCTTCTGCTGGACGGCATATTCCTAGTTTACTCATGGAAAATATGGCGCAATTACAGCGATCTTTTGGCCAAAAAAACGTTTCATTTTTCTATTATTTATTTATCAGTACTATTTGCCGTACTCCTTATAGATCATTACATCCCTTAATGCGATACTTTTTTCTTTTGCTTGCTACTTTTCTCAGCGTGGGATGCGGCACTCCTGCCCACTTTAATGCAACAGATCTGACCGGTAGCTCAATCGGGGTAGATTTTTCGTTGAAAGATACAAGTGGTAAACAACGTCGGCTGTCAGATTTCAAGGGTAAGGTTGCCATCGTTTTTTTTGGGTATACCCAATGTCCTGATGTTTGCCCGACGACGCTTAGTGTTTTGCAAGAAACCCTGAAACTCTTGGGAAAGAACGCTGACCGCGTACAAGTACTTTTTATAACGCTTGATCCAGAGCGCGATACAGCAGCGCTTTTAGCCCAGTATGTGCCTTCTTTTCACCCATCTTTCCTGGGCTTGAGCGGTAGCGCTACTGAAACTGAGGCAGTTGCGAAAGCTTTTAAGGTGTTCTACAAAAAACAGGATGGAACCCTGCCTGGGCGTTACTCTATCGATCATTCGACGGGCAGCTATCTATATGACCCGGCTGGCCGGTTGCGCTTGTATTTAAAATACGGAGACTCCCCCCAGCGCATTGCCGAAGACATCAACCAGCTTCTCGCGGGAAAATAAAAAAGGCAGCGTGGCTGCCTTTTTTATTGAATCGCTGGTGGTCTTAACCTGCATCAAGCTGCGGCAAGTAATGCACCTTTCATTTTTTGGAGTGCTTTAGCCTCAATCTGGCGGATACGTTCGGCTGAAACACCATACTCCGTAGCAAGTTCATGCAGCGTTGCAACGGAATCCTCCTCGCGTACCAACCAGCGGCGCTGAATAATTTCACGGCTACGCTCATCAAGGCTGGCCAAAGCTCCTTGCAGCCCTTCCTCTTGCAAGTGATCAAATTCCTTACGCTCAAGAATAGCTACGGGCTCACCACAACTGTCAGCGGTAAGATAGGCAATCGGGGCAAAACGATCTTCATCATCGTCAGAGGCCGGCTCTAGTGATACGTCGGCACCCGTGAAGCGGGTTTCCATCTCGATGACTTCCTCCGGCTTTACACCCAGCCGTTGCGCGATCATGTTTACGCCATCGACATCAAGCGTGCCAAAATTCCGTTGTGAACCGGGTAGCGATTCATCTTGCTGTGCTAATGATGCCTTGATACTACGCAAGTTGAAAAACAGTTTTCGCTGGGCCTTGGTCGTGGCAATTTTAACAAGCCGCCAGTTTTTGATAATGTACTCATGAATCTCGGCCTTGATCCAGTGCATAGCAAAAGAAACCAGACGTACCCCGCGGTTTGGATCGAAACGCTTCACTGCTTTCATCAGGCCGATATTGCCTTCCTGAATCAAATCAGCGTGAGGCAAGCCATAACCTAAATAGCCGCGAGCAATCGCAATGACTAACCGCAAATGGGAAGTCACTAAAGCCCGTGCCGCTTCAATATCGCCTTTCTCGGCCAAACGGCGTGCCAAGGCAAGCTCTTCCGCTTCACTAAGCATAGGCATACGATTCGCGGCTGAAATATAAGCCTCAATACTTCCGCTACCGGAAATGGTTGGAAACTGCTGGTGAGATAACGCGTAAGCCATGGTTCTACCTCCTCGGAAACTATATTAGCACTCCACGGGTGAGAGTGCCAATAGCTGTGTAAGTTCCCTTTTAGCTGGCCGCTAATGTCTGGAAAGCGCGTCAGGAATGGCGCAAATGTTGCCCAAGTGATAACAATGCGCCTAACCAGCCAAGTCCGGTTGCTATGCCTAGCAACACCGCAGAGTCCGCCAGGCCCAAAGACTGTAGGGAAAAGGTGAATTCATACAAGTGCAACAGGTCATCTAGCGGGGTGCGCAGCCACCACGCAGCAGCGGCAATCAGCAACCATGCCGTGGCGCCACCTGCAAAACCCAGTAAGGCACCAAAATACAGGAAAGGCCGGCGAATAAATCCGTTGGTCGCGCCTAGCAGTTGTGACACTTCAATTTCAGCGCGATGAGTTAAAACTTGCATGCGAATAATATTGAAGGTGATGGCAATCAATCCGGTAGCCAATAATCCGCCCAGCAGAATGACAGCATTTCGGCCCAGGCGAAGCAAGGCTTCCAGTCTTCTAGCCCACGCTGAATCGAGCTGAACATGTGCGACTTTAGGCCATTGACGAAATTCTTCGACCAGCAAATCAAGGGTTGCGGGCTGATCGTCAATGGCTGTGACAATAAACGCATCGGGAAATGGGTTGTCTGGCAAGACATCAATGACTTCTCGCAAGCCTGCATTGGCTTTCATTCGCTGCAAGGTGTCTTCGCGCGGGAGAAAGCGTTGCTGTTTTACGGCCGGATGTTTTTTTAAGCGGGCACCTAGTTCGGTCGCTGCACCGCGTCCTGCATCTGCTGCCATGAATACGGAAATTTGCGGCGTAGCAGACGTGCTGCCCATAAGCCGCTGGACATTGCTTAGCAGCATCTGGCCGCCAGCGGGGAGCGCTAGCGCAACGCCGATGGCCAGCAGCGACAATAGCGTGGTTAGCGGTGCTGCGATTAGTCGGCGTAAGGCCATTCGCAAGGCACGGTCATGATGAACGAGCCAGATGTTCATTGGAAATTCAAGGCAGCCATCATGCTACTGAGTATCCGTGATCCAGGCGGAGCGTTCGCGCATCAGGAAATAAGTGGCCGTCATAGGTTGCAATCAACACGGTGACGCCGGCGCGATGAAATTCGTGAAAAATGCGTGCGACACCGGCTGCTGTTTCAGCATCAAGGTGTGCTGTGGGTTCATCCGCGAGAAGTAGTGCAGGGCGGCTAACGACGGCGCGGGCAATGGCGAGACGTTGTTGTTCACCACCAGACAGTGCAATCGGTAGCGCTTTTTCGCGCATAGCCAAACCGACTTTATCCAGCGCAGCCCTGACGCGCTGCATGGCTTCTTTGGGAGGAAAGCCAGTAATGGACAGTGGGAGCATGACATTTTCAAAAACCGAACGATCGAAAAGTAGTTTTTGATCTTGCAACACAAGTCCCAGACGTCGGCGCAAGAAAGGTAGGGCCGAGCGCGAAAGTGTACCGACATTTTGCCCACCGACCAGCACTGCACCGGACGTTGGTTTCTCGATCGCGGCAACAAGCTTGATCAACGTCGATTTCCCGGCACCCGAGTG
Organism: Rugosibacter sp.; assembly: GCA_004322535.1. GTDB lineage: Bacteria > Pseudomonadota > Gammaproteobacteria > Burkholderiales > Rhodocyclaceae > Rugosibacter. The sequence continues at coordinate 14,589 of SCUZ01000064.1, read as the reverse complement.
GCCGCTGACAATCAACATGTCGCCCGCTGTCATTTCAAAGCTTAGCGCAGATAAGGCATCAATGCCCGGGGGATAACGTTTGGCGACGCGGTCAAAACGAATCATGGGTCGAAAGGGTTTGTAGGGATTTTGCGCAGATGGTCAAGGTTGACCATCAAGTTCAGGACAGAGTTTATCGTCTACTGCGACACCTTTCGCGCCGCATCACCAAAGCCGACTTTTACTTTATGTATTCGATAATTAGCTATTCATTGAAATCATGAATAAAGGCTCGCACGCGTGGGTAGATCTGCCTATCCCAGCGTTTGCCATTGAATACACCGTAGTGGCCGGCACCGGGTTGAAGATGATGTTGCTTGCGATAAGGCGCGAGCTTGCTACACAGATCATGCGCCGACAGCGTCTGGCCGATGGAACAAATGTCATCCTTCTCGCCTTCTATCGTAAACAACGCTGTACGACGAATTGCCGAAGGATCTACCCGCTTGCCACGGTATTCAAGTTTTCCCAAGGGCAGTGCATGCTCCTGAAAAACGAGGCGCACGGTTTCAAGATAAAATTCAGCGGGCATATCCATCATCGCCAGATATTCCGAGTAAAAATCCTTGATGCTTTCGGCCTTGGCATGGTCACCATTCACCCGGCTAGCGTACATGTTGCGAAATGAGTCTCTATGCCGTTCAGCGTTCATGCTCAAAAAAGCGGAGATCTGCAAATAGCCCGGATACACGCGGCGCAAAGCACCTTTGTAACGCAAAGGCACCAGGCCAATCAAGTTCTCTTCAAACCACTCAATCGGTTTATCTGTTGCCAGCTTGTTGACGACGCTGGGGTTAATACGGCAGTCAATCGGCCCTGCCATTAACGTCATGCTGCGCGGCTGGTTGGGGCTTTGCTCTGCGGCCATGACGGCAACTGCTGCGAGCGTGCCAACCGTTGGCTGGCAAATGGAAACCAGGTGAGTTTCCGGCCCCAGCCAGTCAATAAATTCGATCAAATGACCAATGAAGGCATTCATGTCGAAGGTACCCGCACTCAGAGGTACATCACGGATGTTATGCCAGTCGGTGATGTACACATCGTGATGCTGGAGCAGTGTGCGTGCGGTACTGGCAAGCAGGGTAGCAAAGTGGCCCGAGATAGGCGCGATTAGCAGCACCTTGGGGCCGGGGTTGGACGTGTCTTTACGAAAGTGCAGCAAGGTGGCGAAGGGTGTGACGTGCGCCGCCTCTTCATGCACAGTGATTTTTTGTCCCTCTATTTCAATCGTGTCAATGCCGAAACCTGGCCGCTCATGTGTCAGACCCGCTAAAGCAACTGCCTCGCACAGGGCGGTCAGTTTGCGCACGGTGATGCTATCCGGCAGCCAGGACATGGTTTGGCGCAACCAAGGGGCGAGCACACGGGCGGTGCTGCGCGCAGGATAACAGGCATCAAAAAGAGCCTGATACATCTGGTAGTGGGGCGCAACTGCAGCAATCAACATGAATCCTTTCCCAATTAGGGGTGCTACTAGTACTAGCAAGATACGTGCATGGGCTTCATTTTTTCGGGAAGTCAAACTGGAACCAAATTCCATGGTACGCACTTTGCTTTACGACATTCTGCAACAATACCACGAAGAAGGGATATTATCCCTTTAACAAGCCCTGGCCTGATTGGGGCCTTCATTCTTCGCGGATACTGGAGTTTCCCATGACCAAGGCCAAAGCAAGCCTCACCTTGAGCAGCAAAAATTATTCTTCATGGTCTTTGCGCGGCTGGTTGTTGGTGCGCTTTGCAGGATTGCCATTCACCGAGCGGCTGGTTGCTACTGATGATGCGTCGGCCAAGGCTGAGTTGCTGTTGCTTTCGCCATCGGTTCTTGTGCCCCGGTTGGAACACGATGGTATTTCCGTCTGGGACACCTTGGCTATCGCTGAATATCTTGACGAGATCAAACCGAAAGCTGGCTTGCTGCCTGCTGATCAGGCTGCGCGTGCACACTGCCGTTCTATCTGCGGTGAAATGCACTCTGGATTTTCTGCCCTGCGCTCGGCACTGCCGATGAATCTCAGTACCACAGTAAAAAACTTTGCAATTTGGTCGCGTGCCAAAGGCGACATCGAGCGTATTACTGACATCTGGCGCGATTGTCTTACCCGCTACGGCGGGCCTTGGCTGTTCGGCAAGCAGCGCGGCATGGCTGACGCCATGTATGCGCCGGTAGTCACGCGGTTTCTGACCTACAGCGTTGAGCTCGACCCCGTTTGTGCTGCTTATTGCCAAACAGTGATCGCCATGCCCGAAATGCACGAGTGGATTGCTGCGGCAAAACTTGAGCCGACCGATATTGAGGAGCTTGAAGTCGAGTTTTGATCGCATACCGGCGCACTATCCTAGTGCGCAAATCCCGCTTACGCGCCAAAGTGGGAGAAGTTAAAACTAGAAGGGGGCCGTTCTTGCAGTCATCCGGTTACTGCTACTCGCTAGCGCAGTAACGGATATTTATCAGACAAGTTGCCGATGAGGGGTTGTGTCTATAAACTGAAAGCAGTCACTGTTCTTGTCTTGTGCCAACCGGCTATTCGAAATACCGCTTTCGCTGTCGATGGGCGCAGTCCGGGATGCCGAACTCACCCATGGCGCAAGGCGTAAAGAAAGGTATCGTATGTCCGCACATGCTTGGCAAGTGTTTGACCTCGCTGATCTGAGAAAACAAGTTGAAGGTACAGAGCCGCGTTTCGTGGAATTTTTGCGGTCTTCGCAAATATCCTGCGCAATGTATCGACTGCCTGCTGGCGCGCGGGATATGCAGGCGCCGCACCTGGAAGATGAAATTTACATCGTTCTTGACGGGTTCGCCCGGCTGCGTATGGGTAACGATGAGCGTGAAGTGCGACCCGGCATGGTGCTTTTTGTTAGTGCAACAACCGATCATTCCTTCTTCAATATTGAGGAAGATCTGACGCTGCTTGCCGTTTTCGGTCCTGCGTCTTTTCTGGAAGGTCTGCGCTGACTTGTTGCGAAAAGCCTGCTGATGATATAGCGATGTGCTTGAGGCGGCCCGTCCTTGCTCCTGTTGTTTACTTAAGCGGCGGCATTTTCCGGTCCTGCCAGGAGCGCCTCGACAAACTCATCGACGCGGAACGGCTGCAAGTCATCAATGCCTTCGCCTACGCCAATGAAACGTACGGGCTTGGGGCATTGGCGGGCGATGGCAGCCAGCACGCCACCTTTGGCGGTACCATCCAGTTTGGTCAGTACGAGACCCGTCACGTGGATGGATTGATCGAACGCTTTGACTTGCTGCACGGCGTTCTGGCCAATGTTGGCATCCAGCACCAGTAAGACTTCATGCGGGCCGGTGACATCGATTTTTTGAATGACGCGGCGCACCTTGGCAATTTCTTCCATCAGGTGCAATTGGGTGGGCAGGCGGCCTGCGGTATCGGCCAGGACAATATCAATATTGCGCGCGCGCGCGGCGCTGATTGCGTCGAACACCACGGCGGCAGGATCGCCCGATTCTTGTGCGATGACCGCTATGCCATTGCGTTCGCCCCAGATTTTGAGTTGCTCACGCGCGGCTGCGCGGAAGGTGTCGCCTGCGGCGAGCAGCACGCTCTTGCCCTGGCTCTGAAAGTATTTCGCCAGCTTGCCGATGGAGGTGGTTTTTCCCGCGCCATTCACACCGGCAATCATTATGACGAAGGGCTTGTGGGCAGTCACATCCAGTGGTTGTTCCAGCGGCGCGAGCAATGTCGTCAGCCGGTCGGCCAGCACTTGGCGTAGTTGCGAGGGACTTTCGAGCGTGTTTTTCTTGACGGCTGATTTGAGTTCATCCAGCAACCATTGCGTCGCGTCGATGCCACAATCAGCGGTGAGCAGCGTGGTCTCAAGATCTTCCAGCAGCGCTTCGTCAATTCGATTGCGGCTGAACAGCTCACCCAGCGGCGTGGTGAGCGCTGCGCGCGTGCGCGAGAGGCCAGCTTTCAGCCGGTCGCGCCATGAGGTGGCGGCGGGTGTGGCGGCCGACGTTGCGTCGTGAGCACTTGTTGCCGTGTCAGCCGCATCGGGCATGCTCAACGCGGAGGGCCTGTCCTTTTTTTTGAGGAAACTAAACATAGGGGTGAGATGTCAGAGGCGGAAGCGATAAGATGTCGCGCAGGAATAATTTTAACAGAGCGCCTTCGCTCGCATTGACCTTTCAGCGACTACCTAACAGTTACTTACTGACTTCGACCATGAAATTGCCCATCTGCCTTGCCATTTTGTTATTTGTCGCCGTATCACCAGCACCGACTTTTGCCAATCCGGTGCTCAATACATTTGAAACCACTTTACCCAATGGGCTGCGTGTTATCGTCAAAGAAGATCATCGCGCGCCCACGGTAGTGCACATGATTTGGTATCGCGCCGGCAGCATGGACGAAAAAGATGGCACATCCGGCGTAGCGCATGCGCTGGAACATTTAATGTTCAAAGGCACCAAGCGACTGCCCTCGGGCGAATTCAACCAGCGCGTGGCTGCCGCAGGTGGACAGGATAACGCGTTTACTTCCTACGACTACACCGCGTATTTTCAGATTGTGCCCAAGGCGGCATTGCCCGAAATGATGCAGCTTGAAGCGGATCGAATGGTGAATCTGGCGTTTACCCCGGCGGAGTTTGCTTCGGAAATCAAAGTGGTGATGGAAGAGCGTCGTTTGCGCACGGATGATAATCCACAGGCGCAGGTGGTTGAGGCAGCCCGTGGCGCTGCGTTTTTAGCACATCCTTATCGTCGCCCAGTCATCGGCTGGATGAATGATCTGGAACATCTGACCTGGCAAGATGCACATTATTGGTACACCCAGTGGTACACGCCAAGCAATGCGTATGTCGTAGTGGTGGGCGATGTCGATCACGCGGAAGTATTCCGGTGGGCGCAAAAGTATTACGGTGTGCATAAAGCCCACGCGCTGCCTGAACGCAAGCCACAGAATGAGCCGGAACAAAAAGGCTGGCGACGTGTGAGCGTCAAGGCACCTGCCAAGCTACCCTACCTTTCCATGCTTTGGAAAGTGCCACGCCTGAGTGATGTGCATAAAGATCGTGATCCTTATGCGCTGGAAGTTCTAGCCGCGATTCTGGATGGCAATGACACTTCGCGGTTGGCCAAGAACCTGGTGCGGGGTGCGCGTATTGCGCAATCCGCCGGTGCAGGTTATGACGGCACGGTGCGTGGCGAAGCAACGTTCACGGTGGATGGCCAACCGGCAGAGGGGCGCAGTGTGGCCGAGTTAGAGGCGGCCTTGCGCGCAGAAATCACCCGCATACAAGTGGCTGGAATTACCCCGGAAGAACTATCTCGCGTGAAGATCCAGCTCATTGCCGGACAAACTTACAAGCGGGATTCGCTCATGGCGCAGGCAATGGAAATTGGCGGCATGGAGGCTGTTGGCCTGTCGTGGCACGACGTTGATCTGCTGGTTGATCAACTCAAAGGCGTTACCGCAGCAGAAGTTCAGGCCGTAGCTCAAAAATATTTCAAGGATGACGCATTGACCATTGCCGTACTTGACCCGCAGCCGATGGATGCCGCTGATCCCAAGCCTTCCGCAAATCCTGCGATTAAGACGCTGCATTAATGAGTGTGCAAATGACGACTTCGATCCATTTAGTGGTAATACTTGGTTGCAGAAAGCTTATGACGATGAAGATGCATTTTGTGAAAACCCTTTTTTCTTTTCTCGCTCTTGCGCTTTTTTCCGCAGGAGCCACTGCGGGCGTGAAAATAGAACACTGGACGACTGCTTCCGGCGCACGTGTGTATTTCGTTGAAACCCGTGGTGTGCCGATTCTCGATGTGCAACTCGATTTTGCTGCGGGCAATGCGTATTCGGTGCCAGACAAAGCCGGGTTACCGAGCCTCACACGCAGCTTGCTGGAAGCCGGTGCGAGCGATCTGGACGAAGAAAAGTTAGCCGAACGCTTGACGGATACCGGCGCCCAGCTGAGTGGCGGAGTCGATAACGACCGCGCCAGTGTGGCGCTACGCACGCTGTCTGCAAAACCGGAGCGAGATGCCGCGTTAACACTCATGCACACCGTATTGTCAGCGCCGACTTTTCCACAAGCCGCGCTGACGCGTGAAAAAGAACGCAGCATCGCCGCCATCCGTGAAGCGGACACGCAGCCGGGTGCGATCGTCGCCAAGCGATTTGCCGCAGCGATTTATCCTGCTCATCCCTATGGCGTCAGCGCGACTGCCGAGAGCGTGGCTGCCATCACGCGGCAAGACCTCATCGATTTTTATCAGCAACACTACGCGGCTAAACATGCGACGATCTCTCTCATTGGCGATATTTCGCGCAGCGAAGCGGAAGCTATCGCTAATCAGTTATCGCAGGCCTTGCCCGCTGGCGGTGCGTCCGTTACCTTGCCGCCTGTCACGTTGCCAAAAAGTCAGACAATTAAAGTCGCGCATCCTGCTGCGCAAAGCCACGTACATATCGGGCTACCCGCTGTGCGGCGTGGCGATGCGGATTACTTTGCCCTGCTGGTGGGCAATTACAGTTTGGGCGGTGGTGGATTTGCCTCACGGTTGATGAAAGAGGTACGAGAAAAACGAGGCTATGCGTATAGCGTAAGTTCTTATTTTTATCCGCAACTGTTGCCCGGTCCCTTTGAAATTAATCTGCAAACCAAGCGCTCACAGGTTAATGATGCACTCAAAGTCGTTGATGACGTATTAAGCAGCTTCATGGTGCAAGGCCCGACGGCGAAAGAACTGGTTGCAGCGAAAAAAAATCTTGTTGATGGCTTGGCGCTGCGTTTGGATAGCAACGCCAAGCTGCTGGGCTATTTATCGACCATCGGATTTTATGGTTTGCCACTCACTTATCTGGATGATTTTCCAGCGCGGGTCAATGCAGTGACAATTTCCCAGGTGCGCGATGCTTTCGCTCGCCATGTCCCGCGTGATCATCTGGTCACCGTTGTTGTGGCGACTGAGTAAGCCCCTCTGCAACGCATGAGCAAAATTCGCATCACGGGTGGCGAATGGCGTAGTCGGCAACTGCAGGTAACTGAGGCACCGGGACTGCGGCCAACACCTGATCGGGTGCGCGAAACGCTGTTTAACTGGCTGGGGCACGATTTGACGGGTTTGGCCTGTCTCGATCTGTTTGCCGGGAGTGGCGTGCTGGGCACGGAAGCCGCCTCGCGCGGCGCGTCGTATGTGGCGTGTGTGGAACAATCAAAACACGTTTTTCATACGCTGAAAAAAAACGTCGATAGTTTTGCCTGTGCAAGTATCCAACTTTTTTTGTGCGATGCGCTAAAATTCGCCCCCCCGGCCGGCAGGCGTTTTGATCTGATCTTTCTCGATCCGCCCTATGGTCAGGGCTGGCTGGAGCGTATTGCACCCCGGCTGGATGAACTGGCAACTCCTGCGGCGCGGCTTTATGTTGAAGCGGAAGCGCCGCTTGCACAACTGGGCCGATGGTCGGTTATAAAGGCGGGGCAGGCGGGCCAGGTTTATTTTCATCTGCTGGAGTCAACATGAGTACAAACATCGCGGTTTATCCAGGCACATTTGACCCCTTCACGCGGGGCCACGAAGATTTAGTACGCCGGGCTGCGGGTCTGTTTGGTCGGGTGATTATCGGTGTTGCGGAAAGCCGCAAAAAAAATCCGCTGTTTTCAATGGCCGAGCGGGTGGATATGGCGCGTGAGATTTTGCAGGAAGTGCCGAATGTTGAAGTGCACGGTTTTGATTGCTTGCTCATGAATTTTGTTTATGAGCATCATGCGACAATCGTTGTGCGCGGTTTGCGGGCAGTGTCCGATTTTGATTACGAATTTCAGATGGCCGGCATGAATCGCAATTTGTACCCCGATGTGGAAACGGTTTTTCTCACACCCGCTGAGCAGTACATGTTCATTTCTTCCACCATGGTGCGTGAAATCGCTCTGCTTGGCGGAGATGTATCAAAGTTTGTATCGCCGCAAGTACTGACGAATTTAGCCAAAAAAACAGCCGCTCAAAACAACTGAATTTGTGCCGGGACAACCCAAGGAAACCCCATGTCTTTACTGATTACCGATGAATGCATTAACTGTGACGTATGCGAGCCGGAATGCCCGAATAACGCCATTTCGCAAGGCGACGAAATTTATGTCATCGATCCGGAAAAGTGCACCGAATGTGTCGGCCACTTTGATGCCCCGCAGTGTCGCGAAGTCTGCCCCGTGGATTGCATTCCGAATGACAAGGATAACGTCGAATCAAAAGATGACTTGATGGCCAAGTTCATGCGCTTGACCGCCAAAGTAGCGGCAAACTAAAATAGTTACCGCTGGCAGTGCGTGCAGTAAAACGTCGTGCGCTGCGCCTGCCTTATCTCCTGGATCGCGTGGCCGCAAATTCGACAGGGCTGGCCCGTGCGGCCATAAGCAAAATATTGCTGCTGAAAATAGCCTGAGCTGCCGTCCGAATGAATGAAATCGCGCAGGCTGCTGCCGCCAGCGTCAATTGCTGCGTGCAGGGTGGTTTTGATTACCGGCACCAGGCGCTGCAGGCGTGCCAGCGAGATTTTGCCGGCTGCGGTGCGCGGATTAATGCCCGCACGAAAAAGGCTTTCCGTGGCGTAAATATTGCCGATGCCGACGATGCGATGGCTATCCATCAGCACGGGTTTGATGGCTGATTTAATGCCCGCGAGTTCGGCCTTTAACCAGTGGGCGTCAAATGCCTCATCGAGCGGTTCGATGCCGAGCTTTGCCAGCAAGGGATGCGTGAAAGTGTCGTTAAGCCCGTCGCCTTCCAACCAAAGCATGGCACCAAAGCGTCGTGGGTCGCGCATGCGCAGCGTGGTTTCATCGAAGACCAAATCAACATGGTCATGCTTTTGTGCGGGCGTATTGGTTGGCAATAATCGCAGGCTGCCCGACATGCCCAAATGGATTAACAGATGGCCGGTGCCAAAATTCAGCAACAGATATTTTGCGCGCCGGGTCAGCGAGATCAGCCGCTGGTCAACAAAAGCCGCCCGCTGCGCATGGGGTAGCGGATAGCGCAGCGCAGGGGCGCGAAAGTCGGCGCTGGTGAGACGGCGGCCAACCAGCGCAGGGGCGATACCACGGCGAGTGACTTCAACTTCAGGTAGTTCAGGCATACGGAAATTCATACGAAACTGATAACATCAGTGCATTGTATGCGACTGTTTTACTGGGTACCTTGCTTATGAATTCTATTGATCACCCGATGGCGTCTGGTCTCTTGCGGCACACTTTGCGGTCGACGTTGCGGCCTATGGTGCTGGCCTTGTTTTTTTGCAGCGGTTTTGCGCTGGCGCAGAATCCATCAGTATTGCTGGCGCAAGGTGTGCCAACGTCAATCGTAGATCAAGCATCTGAGGCGGCAACGAGTGCCAAAGAGGATGAGCGCTTGCCAAAAATGGTCTTGACGGAAAAAATTCTCTATGAATTTTTGCTGGCCGAAATTGCCGGGCAGCGCGGCCAGATGGCGACCGCTTCCGAGGTATATTTTGATCTGGCGAAAAATACGCGGGACCCGCGCATTGTGCGTCGTGCCGCGGAAGTGGCGTTATATGCGCGGCAGTATCCTATCGCACTGGAAGCTTCGCGCATGTGGGTAGCGATTGACCCGCAAGCCAGGGAAGCGCAGCGAATGCTGGCTACCTTGCTGCTGGCCAGTGGCCGGATTGACGAGTTGGCGGTTAACCTGGCGCATGATCTTGAAAATGCTGGCCCGCGCACCGGCGATTTGCTGCTTCAGCAACAACGCGTTTTCGCAAATTATCCCGATAAAGCAGCGGTCAAGCGCTTGTTCGATCAACTCACCCAGCCTTATGCGGCGTTGCCCGAGGCGCACTTGGTACGCGCTCAAGCAGCGCTTGCAGTGAATGACAAAGCCGGGGCCATGAGCGAAGTGGATCAAGCGCTAGCATTGCGCACCACATGGGAACCTGCCGCTTTGTTGAAAGCCGATTTGCTTGCGCAGGGCGCACCACAACTTGATTTTCTGAAGCGGTTTCTTGCGGCCAACCCTTCAGCGCATGATGTGCGCTTGGGTTATGCCCGCACCCTGGTGGCTGAAAAACGCTATGACGATGCCCGGAAGGAATTTGAAACACTGCTGCGGTTGCATCCGGAAAATCCGGATGTGTTGTTTGCCGTTGGCATACTCTCGTTGCAGTTAAACGATGTTGCCACAGCCGAAAAAAATCTCAAGCACTTCATGCTCCTGGGACGGGGCGAGCAAGATGCGGCGCGCTTTTACCTCGGCCAGATCGCAGAGCAGGCAGGGCGAAATGATGAGGCACTTGATTGGTATCGTGCGGTTGCAGACGGCGAGCAGAAAGTCCCGGCGCACGTGCGTGCAGCGCAATTGCTGGTACAACAAAACAAGCTTGATGAGGCGCGCGAACAGATTGCGATCGCACGTGCCAGCACGCCCACCGATAGCCGCTTGATCATTGCTGAGGCGCAATTGCTGCGCGAGGGCGGACGCTATGCCGAAGGGTATGCCATGTTGAGTGCTGCGCTGGAAGCGCAACCAGATGACCCGGATTTACTCTACGAGACGGCGCTCGCGGCAGAAAAACTGAATGATGTGACGACGATGGAGCGGCATTTACGGCATTTGATCAAATTAAAACCAGAAGAGGCCATAGCTTATAACGCGCTGGGCTATTCACTGGCCGATCGTAAAGTGCGCCTTGCCGAAGCTGTGCAGCTGATCGATCAGGCGCTAACGCTGAAACCCGATGACCCGTTTATTCTGGATAGCAAAGGCTGGGCGTTGTTTCGGCAGGGTCAAGCGAATGAGGCCTTGACGACCTTGAAAAAAGCCTATGCGCTCAAGCCCGATGCCGAAATTGCGGCACATATCGGTGAAGTGCTATGGTCGCTCGGACGTCACGACGAAGCCATCAAGTTCTGGCGCGATGCGACGCTGGCGCATCCGAAAAATGAGGCGCTGGCGACAACGATCAAGCGATTTGTTCCGTGATGCGGTTGCGGCAGATTTTTCCTGTTGCCTGCTTTGTGCTTGTTGTCGCGGCTTGCGCGCAGTTTCCGGCAGCCCCTGATGCGAGGTTGTCTGCAAATGCGCCTGCGTTGTTGTTAGGCCCGCCGGTAGAAAACTTTGTAGCGGAAGGCAGACTCTCCTTGCAACAGGATAAGCGCCAGGATCACGTGCGCTTTCGCTGGCAGCACACAGGGGCAGAAGATGTGGTGCTCTTTGTTTCGCCGCTCGGCCAAGGTCTGGCCGAAATTCGGCGCGATGCGACGACTGCGCGACTGACGCAACCGAATCAGCTGACGGTAGAAGCCAGTAATCTGCCGGAACTCGCCCAGCGTGTATTTGGCACCACGCTACCGCTGGATAGTCTCACCGATTGGCTGCGTGGCGCACATCCCGAATTGGAAGGCGCAGTCGATGGCTGGCACGTCTCAGTGACGGATACTACGCTGCACCCCACGGGTACTTGCTGCGCGGCGTATCACCAGCGCCGGCTTTTGCGCACATTGCTTGTCACACACGATGATGTGACCTTGAAGCTCATCGTGGATTCCTGGGAGTTCACGGATGAATGACGCGATGACGAATGAACTGCCCTATGACGAATCGCATAAATGGTTTGCGCCTGCCAAGATCAACTTGTTTTTGCATGTCATCGGCCGACGCGCGGATGGTTACCATTTGCTGCAAACCGTGTTTCGATTTTTGGATGTAGGCGATTCCATACGCTGCGAGCCTCGCCAGGATGGCCGCATCGTGCTGGCAACGCCGCTGCCGGGTGTCGCGGATGAAAACCATTTGGCGGTACGCGCAGCACAGGCTTTGCGCACAGAAATACTCCTCGTGGCTTCTGCATCGATGGCGCGGAGCACCAAGCTAGGGGTTACCTTGCACGTTGATAAGCGTCTGCCGCTGGGTGGCGGGTTGGGCGGCGGCAGCTCGGATGCGGCAACGACACTGATTGCACTGAATCATTTATGGCGCACGGGGCTTGATCGCGCGCAGTTACAACGCATCGCCTTCGCGCTGGGCGCCGATGTGCCGATATTTATTCATGGGCATACCGCATTTGCCGAAGGCGTGGGCGAGCGCTTCACTGATGTCACGCCCCCGCCCGCGTGGTATCTGGTGCTGGTGCCACCGGTTGCCGTGCCTACAGCACAAATTTTTGCGGCGTCAGATCTGCGCCGTGACACCCCGGCGATGGCGGCTAGCGCCTGGCATTCAGGCGCGGGCCGCAATGATCTGGAAGCCGTTGCTGCTGCGCTTTATCCGCAAGTCGCGCGGCATCTGGACTGGCTACGCGCATGGGGGGACGCGCGCATGAGTGGATCGGGCGCGTGCTGTTTTGTGGCCTTTGCTACGGCCGCCGCCGCTGATGCGGCGCATGCTGCCTTGCCATCATCGATGCAGGGCTTTGTTGCCCGGGGCATAGATCAACATCCGCTGGCTTTTATTTGACAGATGACGAAAAAACCACGACAATGCGCGTCCTTTCGACACCTGCCTGTTTCCCGTTTTGGCCTTTTGGCCTTGTGAATGGGTTAAATGGCTGGGTGGTCCACTATAGTATTGGGGAGTCGCCAAGTTGGTTAAGGCACTGGATTTTGATTCCAGCATGCGAAGGTTCGAATCCTTCCTCCCCAGCCCCGATCCACGACTGGCAGGCGCTTTCCTGCCGCAGCGCTTGAGCAGATGGATATGTCCTACGACAGCCTGATGGTTTTTACCGGCAATGCCAACCCCAAATTGGCGGCCGATGTGGTCAAACGCCTGCATATTTCGCTGGGCCGCGCCAATGTAGGGCGTTTTTCCGACGGCGAAGTCAATGTCGAGATTCTCGAGCACGTGCGCGGACAGGATGTGTTCATCCTGCAATCGACTTGTCAGCCGACGAACGATAACCTGATGGAATTGATGGTCATGGTCGACGCGTTAAAACGTGCTTCAGCTGGCCGTATCACCGCAGCGATTCCGTATTTCGGCTATGCCCGGCAAGATCGCCGGACGCGCTCGGCGCGCGTTGCCATTACCGCCAAAGTGGTTGCCAACATGTTGCAGGCAGTGGGCGTGCAGCGCTTGTTAACCGTTGATTTGCATGCAGATCAGATTCAGGGTTTTTTCGATATTCCGGTGGATAACATTTACGCCGCGCCCATTTTGTTGGGCGACATCTGGAAGCAACAGCATGAAAATCTGCTCGTTGTATCCCCCGATGTGGGCGGCGTGGTGCGCGCCCGTGCCTTGGCCAAGCGCCTGGATTCGGATTTAGCCATCATCGACAAACGGCGGCCAAAAGCCAATGTGTCAGAAGTAATGAACATCATTGGCGATGTGGCAGGCCGCACCTGCGTGATCATGGATGACATGGTGGATACGGCTGGAACGCTGTGCAAAGCGTCGCAGGCCTTAAAAGAGCAAGGCGCAACCAAGGTGCTCGCCTACTGCACGCACGCGGTGTTGTCTGGTAGCGCAGTGGCGCGTATTGCCGAGTCCGAGATCGATGAACTGGTAGTGACCGATACGATCCCCCTGTCGCCCGAAGCCGTTGCATGCCCGCGTATTCGCCAGATTTCGATTGCTGAACTGATGGCCGAAACCATGTTGCGCATCAGCAATGAAGCATCGGTCTCATCCTTGTTCATGGACTAGTTTCTTAACCCCTCGCCTGGTCGCGGGCGGGGATATTGTCGTGCAGTACCACTTGTGAAGTAAGGGAGTAAATCATGCAACTTGAATTTAACGCAAACAAACGTGATGGCCAGGGCACCGGAGCGAGCCGCCGCCTGCGTCGCACGGGCCGTGTTCCTGCCATTATCTATGGCAACACAGAAAAACCACAATCCATTGATATCGACCACAACGAGCTGTTTCAGCTGTTGCGCAAAGAGGCGTTTTATTCCTCCGTGTTAATCGCGAACATTGATGGCGTCAAAGAAACCTGCTTGCTGCGTGACGTGCAACGCCACCCCTATCGCCAGGTTATTTTGCATGCTGACTTCCAGCGTGTTGATGCCACCCATAAACTGCATCAGAAAGTGCCACTGCACTTTATCAATGCGGATATTGCGCCAGGCGTCAAGCTGGGCGGCGGCATCATCCAACATGTGCTGACTGACGTCGAAGTGCGTTGCTTGCCCAAGGATTTACCTGCATTTATCGAGGTGGATCTGAAGGATCTGGTCGCCGGACATTCCTTGCATGTGTCGCAGCTAAGCTTGCCCGCAGGCGTTGAAGTGATTGTGCATAAGGGTGAAGACCCTGTGGTTGCAACCATTCTCACCGTGCGTGGTAAAGATGAAGATGCAGATGCAGCTCCCGAGGCCGATTCGGCTGCAACGGCCGCGCCTGCTGCAGCCCCTGCACCTGCTGCCAAGAAGTGATGTGACTACGCATCTGGCACGGCGCCACTGATGCCCTCTCAGGTGCGCCCGCAGTTACGTCTGATAGTCGGTCTCGGTAATCCCGGAGCCGACTATGCCAAAACCCGGCATAACGCCGGGTTTTGGTTTTGTGAGCACTTATCCCGCGAGTTGGGTGCGCCACTGAAGCATGAAGCGCGCTTTCACGGTTTG
>SCUZ01000063.1 GCA_004322535.1 Rugosibacter sp. | reverse complement strand
CTGCCTTATCCGGTATTTCTGGGGGCTTATGTTCCTCTGGCAGTGGGTTGTGCGCTGGCCGATAAACTCAATGGCAGGAAGCACGTGAGCCTGGCGTTTGTGGGCGAGGGCAGCACCAGCGAGGGTGATTTTCACGATGGCCTGAACTTTGCGGGCGTGCTGGAATCCCCCTGCGTGATTATTGTGCAAAACAACCAGTGGAGCATTTCCGTACCCGCTTCGCGCCAGACGGCAGCGGCTACCTTTGCACAAAAAGCCGTGGCCTATGGCTTGCCGCATGAGCGGGTGGATGGCAATGATATTTTTGCCGTGTATGACACCGTGAAAAAAGCGGTGGACCGTGCCCGTGCGGGCGGTGGGGCTACCTTGATCGAGGCGGTTACCTACCGCATCCTGGACCACAATAGCGCGGATTCTTCAGCCGTGTATCGCACGGAAGACGAGGCGGAATACTGGAAGACGCTGGACCCGGTGGAACGCTTTGAAAAATATTTATTCACCCAGGGTGTGCTGGATCAGGCCACTAAAACGGCGATAGAAGAACGGGCGGAAAAACGCCTGCGTGAGGAGATCGATCGGGGTCGTGCTGTGCCGCCTACTTCACCGGATGACATGTTCTTGCACCATTTGCAGGGTGAGGCGGGCTGGAGCGTGAAGCATCAGCGCGACGAGTTGGCGTGCGAACTGGCGGGTGGCAATCCGTTTCTCGATATGACCGGAGAGGGCATGCAATGACGCGCATCAATGAACTGCCAGTAATGGAAGAAATGAATCTGGTGACGGCGGTAACGCATACGCTGCGCCAGGAAATGCAGCGCGACCCGAGCGTGCGCGTGATGGGTTACGACATCGGCCCGATTGGTGGCGTGTTTCGTGCCACCGAAGGCTTGTTTGACGAGTTCGGCCCCGACCGCGTGATGGATACGCCGCTGTCTGAAAACGGGCTGCTCGGCGTGGCGGTGGGCATGGCCATGCGTGGCGAGCGGCCGGTGATCGAGATGCAGTTTTTGGGTTTCATGTACAACGCCTGGGGCCAATTTATTTACAACCTGGCCAACCTGCATCAGAAAACCGGCGGCGCGATGAAGGTGCCCTTAACGATACGCGCGACTTTCGGCGGCGGTATCAAGCCCTTGCCGTTTCATTCGGAGTCAACCGAGGCGTATTTGATGCACACGCCGGGTGTGCGCGTAGTGTGCCCGAGTACACCGGCGCAGGCCAAAGGCTTGCTGGCAGCAGCGATACGCAGCGACGATCCGGTGGTTTTTTTAGAGCACACCAAGATGTATCGTGCGTTTCGCGAGCCGGTGCCGATGGCGGATTACACCCTGCCACTGGATAAATGCCGCATGGTGCAAGAGGGAGATGATCTGACGCTGATCGCCTGGGGCAACATGCTGCACTATTCGATTGCGGCGGCAGCAGAAACAAATGCCAGCATCGAAATTATTGACATGTGCAGCCTGGCGCCGCTGGATGTGGCCCCTGTTTTAGCTTCGGTGAAAAAGACCGGTCGCTGCGTGATTGTGCATGAAGCACGACGCACTGCCGGGCCGGGCGCGGAGATTTCGGCGTTGATTAACGAATATGCACTGGAATGGTTGAAGGCACCGGTGAAGCGGGTTACTGCGTTCGATGTGTTCTTCCCCGAAAACCAGATAGAAGACGCTTATCTGCCCAGCCCGCAGCGCATCAAGGCGGGGATTGAAGCAGTTTTGAATTATCAGTTTTGAGTTATCAGCTTTACATGGAGACCGGTTATGACTTATGAATTTTGCCTGCCTGATGTGGGCGAAGGTATTACTGAATCCGATCTGCTCAAGTGGCATGTCAAGCCTGGAGATGTGGTGCGCGAAGATGATCTGCTATGCGAGATCGAAACGGATAAGGCGGTGGTAGAAATACCGGTGCCGTGCAATGGCACGGTGCAAAGCCTGCAGGTAGCCGAGGGCACGACGGTTAAAGTGGGTAGCGTGATTGCGGTGTTTGCGACGGAGGCGGTAGCCAAGGCGGCTGCGTCTATCGCTGTGTCAGCACCAACCGCCGTCTCGCCAGCACCGACTTTTCGCGGAGCGTCGCAAGCCGCCGAGGTGCAGCCCTCTCAACCTGTACACGCCACACCCAGCACGCGCAGTTACGCGCGGCAGCAGGGTGTCGCGCTGGAGATGGTCAGTGGCAGCGGGCCGAAGGGCCGTATCCTGCACGAAGATATTGATCGGCATTTGGCAGTTGCTAAAGCGCCGGATACACCGGATGTCTCTAGCGCCAGGCTGGATGTTCGCCCTCTGGCGATTCCGCTCGCCGGCCAGCAGCGGCGCACACCAATCAAGGGACTGCGCCGCGCAATTGCCGAAACCATGGTGCGCTCGGTGAGCGTGATTCCGCATGCTACGTCTGGCTTCCGCTGCAATGCCGAGGCATTCGTGGCGCTGCGCCTGCGCTTGCAAGAGCACCTTGGCTGCCGCATTTCATTTACCGCGATGGTCATCAAGGCGATGATTCCTGCGCTTAAAAAATATCCGTATTTCAACGCCAGCATTGACGATACGAGCAACGAAATTGTCGAGCATGGCGACATCAACATCGGTTTTGCCACGCATACAGAAGAGGGCTTGATGGTGCCGGTGATCAAGCATGCCGATCAAAGAAATCTGCAGGAAATATCTACCGAGATTGACCGCTTGGCCGCGCTCGCGCGTGAGCGAAAAATTTCGCTGGCAGATCTTAAGGGTGGCACGATCACGCTGAGTAACGTCGGCAGCCACGGCAAGCATGATCTGGTCGGGCGACCCATCATCAATCATCCGGAAGTGGCGATCATCGCCATGACGCGCATCAAACCGCAAGCCGCTGTGATGAATGGCGCGGTAGTGGCGCAGCAAAGCCTGGATATGGTGACGTCTTACGATCACCGGCTGATTGATGGCGTGTATGCCGCCCAGTTTATGGAAGCGGTAATCGAGATCATTGAAGAGCCGGGTTTGCTGCTGAGTCTTTGAAAAACTACGCAGGTTGAATGTGATCCAGCCCCGCTTGTGCCAGTTCAGCCGCACGAATCAGGGCGCGGGCCTTGTTTTCTGTTTCTTGCCATTCGCTCTCGGGCACTGAGTCGGCGACAATGCCCGCCGCTGCTTGAACAAAGAGCATGCCGTTTTTGACGATGCCGGTGCGGATGGCGATGGCCATGTCCATCTCGCCGGAAAAGCTCAGATAGCCACACGCCCCGCCGTAAAGCCCGCGCTTGACCGGTTCCAGTTCGTCGATGATTTCCATGGCGTGGATTTTTGGTGCGCCGGTGAGCGTGCCCGCCGGAAAAGTGGCTTTGAGCACGTCCAGATTATCCATGTCCGGTAGCAGCAAGCCTTCGACGTTCGAGACGATGTGCATGACGTGCGAATAGCGCTCGATGACCATTTGATCGGTGACGTGCACCGAGCCGGTTTGCGCGATTCGGCCGATGTCGTTGCGCGCCAGATCAATCAACATGACGTGTTCGGCGCGCTCTTTTGGGTCGGCCAGCAATTCTTCGGCATGTGCCTGGTCTGCTTCCGGCGTGGCGCCGCGCGGCCGCGTGCCGGCGAGGGGACGAATGGTGACGCGCTTATTTACAACCCCAGCGGCATCGGGCGTGCTTTCTTGACGCACGAGAATTTCGGGTGATGCGCCGACGACCTGAAAATCGCCAAAATCGTAAAAATACATGTAAGGCGATGGATTGATCGAGCGCAACGCACGGTAAAGCGTCAGTGGCGGGCAGGTGAAGGGCATTTTCAAGCGCTGGCCGATTTGCACCTGCATCATGTCGCCCGCGGCGATGTAGTCTTTGGCTTTTTGCACGGCGGCCAGATAATCCGGCTTGGCAAAATCGCGCATGACTGCTGTTGCGGCAACCGGTGTACTGGGGGGGGTGGCTACCGGCGCACGCAGTTGTCTTGCCAGTGTGTCGAGGCGCTGATGCGCGGCGGCGTAGGCATTCGGCGCGGAAGAATCCGCGTAAACAATCAGGTAGATTTTGCCCGCCAGATTATCGATGACAGCCAGCTCTTCGGTTTCTAGCAGCAACACGTCGGGCATGCCGATTTCATCGGGCTTATCGAACCGGGCAAGTTTTTGCTCCATGTAGCGCACGGCGTCGTAGCCAAAATAACCGGCCAGGCCACCACAGAACCGTGGAAAGTTTTCGGGGATGAATACCTTGCAGCGCGTTTGATATTCGGCGATGAAATCGAGCGGGTTGCCGTCAACCGTTTCGATCACTTTGTCGTCGCAGACGACTTCGGTGCGCCAGGCATTGGCACGTAACAAGGTGCGCGCGGGCAGGCCAATGAAGGAATAACGGCCGAAACGCTCGCCACCGACAACGGATTCAAGCAGGAAACTGTTGCGCTGATTGGCTAGCTTGAGATACAGCGATAACGGCGTATCGAGATCGGCGAAGGTTTCCAGCGTGAGCGGAATGCGGTTATAGCCTGCAGCAGCGAGGCGGTTGAATTCGCTTTGGTCGATATGCTTCATGGGTGCTCCACAAGATAAACGGTCATTTTCATACGCTGGGATGACTGAGAAAAGTCGGCGCTCGCAAGACGGCGAATGAGAGGGAAAATCAGCCCTTGATCATGCGCTGGGCGGCCTCGGCAAGCGTGGCGACTATAGCATCGCAATCAATGGACTGCACAGGCGTATCGGTGCTGTAACCATAGGCTACGAGCCAGACGGGGCATCCTGCAGCGCGTGCGGCGGCAGCGTCATGACGAGAATCGCCAATGTGCAGATTTTCATTCGGGGCAACACCGAATTCTTGGCAGGCATGCAGCAGCGGTAGCGGGTGCGGTTTTTTTTCGGGCAGGCTGTCGCCAGAGATAATGAAGTCAAAAAAATCGGAAAGGCCGGTGGAAACGAGTAGCGGCTCGGTAAATGCGGCTGTCTTGTTGGTGATGACGGCCATGGGCACGCCCGCAGCTTGCCATGCGTGCAGCCCTTCTAAAACACCCGGGTAGATGATCGTGCGGCGGCCATTTTCGTGCGCGTAATGATGACAAAAGAGGTGTAGCGCTTCGGCTTGCTCTGCGTGGTTAGCTTCAGGCAGGCAGCTCGCTACCAGATGTGCAATGCCATGGCCGACAAACGAGGCAATGGTGACATCCGGATATTCTGGCCGCTGCAACTCACGCAACATGCCATTAGCCGCTGCGGCGAGATCAGGCAGGGTATTGAGCAGGGTGCCATCGAGGTCGAAGGTGAGCGTGCGGACCTGGGCACGCAGTCGAGACAAATGCGAGACAGGCATTTATACCGTTGCCAGTTGCGCGCGCAGCGCGGCCAAAACAGTATCGTAGCGATGCGCGTCAGTATCCTTGCCTGCGCCGAATACAGCGGAGCCGGCAACGAAGGTATCAGCCCCGGCACGGGCGATGTCGGCGATGTTGTCCACCTTCACGCCGCCATCCACTTCCAGCAGAATGTCGCGACCGGTTTTTTTCTTGTACATATCCAGACGACACCGCACGCCACGCAACTTGTCCAGCGTGATGGGCAAAAACGCCTGCCCGCCAAAGCCGGGATTCACACTCATCAAGAGCACGATGTCGAGTTTATCCATGACGTAATCCATGTATTGCAAAGGCGTGGCGGGATTGAACACCAGCCCGGCCTGACAACCGCAGTCGTGGATGAGCGCGAGGGTGCGGTCGATATGGTCGGACGCTTCCGGATGAAAGGTGATCACGTTCGCCCCGGCTTTGGCAAAGTCAGGAATGAGGCGATCCACCGGCTTGACCATCAGATGTACGTCAATCACCGCATCAGTGACCGGACGAATTGCCTCGCATACCAGCGGGCCGATGGTGAGATTCGGCACGTAATGGTTGTCCATCACATCAAAGTGGATCCAGTCCGCGCCAGAGGCAATGACGTTGGAAACTTCTTCACCGAGCTTGGCAAAGTTGGCGGAAAGAATGCTGGGAGCAATTTTGAAATCGTGTGACATGGTGATTTCCGAAAAAGGATAATGTATGAATTCTAACGGCAGGACGCGAGTGGAATCGAGCGCCGTGTTGCCAGCGACGACTTCTTTTCAGGGGAGTTGCCCCGCACTCACCATGCGGTTAAATAGAATGTTTTTTGATAACCAGATCATCTGATCATCGAAGGTGGTGCTGGGTTGGGCGCTAACAAAGGCGCGATCAGCTGCGGTCGCTGCCGGATTGGGATTAGGGTTCTGTTTTTCGTCAACACTGCTACCACCTGTGCCAGCGTTCTTGCCCAGCGAATAAATGACAGCGACGGCATCCGTGGCAAGTGACGAGACTGCTGTGCAGTCAGCGGTAGCAAGGTTTCCTGGGTTCACTACACCACTGCCTGCATTGCATACCTTCAGGTCAGGCGCTAATGCCGTCATGGTGACGGTTTTCATGCCATTGGTCGTGGTGAATGCGCTGGCGTTGGCGGTAGTGATGGCATAACGGATACGGTTAATGGGGTCGCCACCCCATCCATCAACGGCAAAGCCTTGCGCATCAATGGGGGCGAACCCAAGTGTTACCGCAGGTAGAAAACCGTCATACGGATTAGTGCATCCGCCAACTCCGCCCACGGGCGATTCGAGCCCATTACTCGCAGCCGTGGCCGGGCAAGGCAGGCGACTATTGGCAATCGCAAAGCCTAGCAGTGCTTCGCGCGCTTCGGCGAGTTGTTTTTGGGTGTCACCTTGATTGCGAATGTCTTGCTGCGCAGACAGGGGCAGCAGCAGGCCCCCAAGCAATAGCGAAATGATGAACAACACAATGGCAATTTCAATCAGGCTGAAGCCGCGTTGATGAGAAGCCGGTTCTGGTGATGCGGTAAGTTTCATGGCAGCTCTGTACTGAAAAGATTGGTGATAGAGATGACTTCATCATTGCTGTCCTGGCTGTTGGTAAAGCCCAGTCGCAGGGTGCGCAAAGCAGGACGATAGCAGCTTTGGTCGATGCCGCAGAATTGGCCCGCCGAACATGCAATACCGCTATTGCAGGCACTGCCGCGTTCATCGTAAATTTTTTGGCGATCATACAGGTTGGGTTGCTGCCCGGTGTAGCAGTAACGGTTGCTGTCGGCTTCCACGCCACCACAATACTGGCCTGAAGGGTTGGATGCAGGGCAAGAGCCCGCGCATTGGCCATAGCGGACAACAGGGTCGAGCTGTGCCATGGCGCGCGTTGTGGTTTTCATGCGGGCGATCTGGTTGGCGACTGTGGCACTGTCCGCCAGCATCCAGACTTGTGTTTGCACAGTGGCGGAATACAGATCATTCAGGGTGGCGAGCTGGATGGTTATATTGGTGCTGATGCCTGGCGTGGCATCGTTATTCAGATGCCAGTAACTATTCGCATTGCTGCCAGCGCTGACAAACCACGTCGCACCTGCTTGCATGCCTGCTACGGTGTTTTCTGGCACGGCGCGAAACCAGACGCCGCTGCTGGCGATATATACACCGTTGGCCGAAGGCGTTGGTGGCATGGTGTTTTGTTTGGTGACCAGCACGCGGTCTCCTGCGGCCAGTGCCACGCCGTCCACCGTTGTTAAGCCCGCCAAGGTGACAGATGAGGTGGCGACTGCCTTTACCGGCAAGCGCACACGCTGGATACTGAGCGCATCGTTGTTGATCACTGGGACATCACTATTTTGCAAGCGCCACAGGCTGCCTGTATGGGCAGAGCCTGCTTTGATGAACCAGGCAGTACCCGGGGGCAGGTCGATGCCTTCGTCGGCACTGGCATCACGCGTCCAGGCACCTGCGGATGCGAGATACACGCCGTTCGTTTTGGCATCGGTTTGTGCAGTGACCAGCACCGTGTCACCATCTTGCAGAGCTATCGAATCGATGGTGGGTAAACCGGCGAGTGGTATGGAGGATGTGGCGACTACTTTCACCAGGCGACTGTTGTCGTCGCGCCGAGCATATCCGGTACGTTCGATTTCAACACGAACATGAATGTCTTGATTGGTGGGTGTGCTGCTCAAATTAGGATCGAGTTTGCTCACGCCGGGGGGTGGGTAAGGTGGCGGGTTGGCAACGGATGCCGGCGCAGGTGGATTGCCTGGTGGCGGGCGTAGGGCAGGTGATGTAGGTAACTGGCCATGGACATTGTCATCTTCTTCCGCAGGAAGTTTGCAGAGATTATCGGTGGTGTCGCAGACGCTGGGTGTGCGACAGCCTGTGCCACAGGCGTAGCCTGTGCTGATGGGAGCATTATTCCCCCAATACACGAGGCCAACATGCCCACCGGTGTAACTGGGGTCGGCACGGCCATTGTCCAGCGTGCTCATGGCCGTTGCACTTCTGATACGTGAAGGATCGAAACCAGCGGGTAGAAATGGCGGCGACAGAAATAGTGGCAGTGTCGGCGGGCTGCGGAAGTTCCGTCGCGTATCGAATTCAACGCCGATTTTTGGTGCAGAAATGAAGGGCGTACTGCCATTATTGCCGGAATAACCCAAGTGTTGGCTGGCGGCGCCACAGACGCTGGCAGTGTTGCGGTCGCCGTCGATAGCGGCGAAGGTAAACCCTGGGCCGGGCGAACCGGTGCTTGAGATATTGAATTTGAAATAGCTGCGCAAGCCACTGCCTGTGGCACGAATTTCCGGCGTCCAGGTGCACCCGAACAAGGCGGCGGCATTGGCGGCGCCCACCGCGCTGGTGGTGACGTTCAAGCTGCCCAGTGTCAGGGTACGCGTTGTCGCGTCATAATTTGAAAGCTGGTTGAATCCGAGTGCGGTCAGGGTGGGTGAGTCGACTGAATGAAAGCTGGCGCCGGCGGGGATACAGCGCACGATGTCCTGATATTCGGAGGTAGGTGTGGTGACACGCGAAAACGTGCTGATCCCAGCATAGGTTGCTCCTGTCATGATGAAGCTGCTGGCGTTGGGTGCTTCCAGGTAATTGTTCGGGTCGGCCTTGTTTGCTGCCGTTAATCGCACCTGATTGGTTTTGTTGCGCTGACTGGAAAATACCAGCACGGCAGGGCACACGGCGGCGGGTGTGGTGCCATCGATTGTTGCTGCACAATTGCCCGGACATGCGGCAACAAACAGTTGATCTTTGTAATTACTGAAATAGCTTTGCGGATCCTGGCTGTCGTCGTAGCAGGGTGCGCTGGGTATTGGATGGGCTGAGGTAATACTGCCCTGATCACGCAGGCAATCCGTCATGCGGTCGAGCATCGCGTTGATGTCGAGGCGAAATAGCGATGATTCACGCAGCGTGTCGAACAGCATATCGCCGGTAAGGGCGAGCCCCTGATCGTTGGCGGCGATAGTGCAACTCGCCCCAGTGGGACATTGGCTCGGCCAGAGCCTGCCATCACTCTGTCGATTGACGATGCCTTGAGTTGATAGTGTTTTAGGGGCGTCAGGATCGTTGGCTGGGTTGGTGTCGCCTGTAACACCACTGGCGTTGTTTGTGCCAGCAAGATAGTTGGTAACGTCACCCAGTGCAGTTGCCGTGGTCGGATCGAGATAGTTCTTCGCATCATAATTGCCACCGCATTCGCTGACTGTATCAGTGGTCGACGTTTTGCGGTCTTGGCCGGGCAAGGGTGGGCCGGGTGAAAAAATAATGGCGATGGGCCGGTCATGCGCTGTAGCGAGCGCACTTTGCATCGCGGTAGTGCCGTTGGCCACGACCAGATCAAGCTGACCTAGCGTATCCCAATTCATTGGGGTAGTTTGTTGGATGCGTTGATGGCTTCCTGAGATGACATACCAGAGGCATTCTCCGTCACCATCGCGCAAGGGCTGGGTGCCCAGCATGCGCCAGGGAAAGCGGCCAATAACCGACACGTTGGCAGCGTTCCCGGTAAAGTTGGCAGCGTCGCAGCCTTCTGTTGTACAGCTGACGTTGTTATTGCGCGATGTACCCAGATCGGGCAAAGGCAAAAAACCATACATGACAATCGGGATGTTCGCGCCATTGGGGTTGGCTTCGCGAAAACGTACCGCATACCCGATCAACGCCTCCCTAGCCTGCACCAGCGCTGCATCGGTCTTTCGCTGACGGTAGGTCTGCATGAATTCCGGTGACAGATTCGACACCAGAAAGGCCAGCGCGCCCATGACCAGCAGAGCAAGCAATGCAACCAGCACAAAGCCTTGCTGAGTGTTTCTCTGTGTGCATCGTGGCACTGCGATGAACCCCGCTTAGCGCCGACTCGCTGGCGTCTTGACGATGCCACCACCGAGGCGGTCGTTGCGTTCACCGGTGGCGCGGTTGATGGCTTCGCCGACCTTGAGTTGCGTGGGCGATTCTTCGCCAGGGGAGAGTTGCGCGTGGCCCGGATTTTTTGGGGTGAGATGAACGGTGACGCCGGTGCGCACGGCATCATGCTCATCTTGCGCGCGGCCATTGATCCACACCGTGGATTTGCCACTGGAACGCTGCACGACGCCATCAAGGCTCATGGTGGCGCCTTCCAGCGTTTGAGTTTCCTGAATGTTGGACAAGCGCTGGCGTTCGAGCGCGAGGCGTTTTTCCGGGGTGAAAAATAGCCGACCGAATGGAGCGGATGCAGTCGATTCGGCACGGGCGGGACAGGTGATGCTGATGATGAGCAACCCGAGCATGAGGCAATGGGTGTGTTTCATGAGCCGGTACTCGATTTGAGAGTTATCCATTCCAGAGTGCACTCGGCGGTGAGCTGAGGCTTGATGCCGCGCTGGGCTGCGTTGGCTGGGCCAGGCATGCTGCGCGCCAGACTACAGGCGCGTATTTGAACCAGTGCGGAGGCAGCGGCACGCAGGTCATCGAGAAAACCCAGCAGCTCGCCTTCATGCAGCAGTGATAGCCGCAAATGCATCTGGCTGGACATGAGGCTCATGCCGCCTGCCTCTGCGCCTTCGGGCAGGAGGGTGGCATCGAGTTTTCGTTGCGGGGCAAAGTCATACCCCAATTTTGGTATACGCCGTGCGATTTTGATTTGGTTGATCAGCTCGATCCAATCCAGACGCTGTTCCGCGCCCACGATGCCGCGTTGTTTCAGGGCTTCATAACGGGTAATTTTGTCACGCAGTTCTTGTTCTTCGTTGCGCGCACGCCTGAGATTGGCGGCCATGTCTTTTTCGGCGGCAATGAGACTGTTATGCGTGTGTATTGTGGCTTTTTGCTGGGCGAATACTGCCCATACGGTAGCGCTGGCGATCAGCAGGCAGATGATGAGTAGCAGTACCGCCCATTGTATTTTCTTGAAATCCTGGCTGGAAAAATTCATCATTTATGTAAGAACGCGATTACTTGATCACAAAGGACGGGCAATCATCAGGGAAAACGTGGATGCAGATTCGCTACGGCCATCGTCGGTTTCCTGGATGCTTTTGAGTGGCTTGCCGGATTCGATATCAAATGGCATGGTCAGCAGCTGCACTTTGGTTTGCGGGTTTTCCAGCCGTTGGACAAAAGTGTCAATGAGCTGCTTTTGTGCACGCAGGTTTGCTGCTAGCCCAATGGGTAGTTGCGCTCGAATGGTCAAGGTTGCCCACGAGCCGCTACTGGCATTTATATTTGCTGGGGGATTGCCAGGGGCGGACACAAAGCTGTGCACCGTAACACCAGCGCCGTCCAGTGACGGACTCAAGACTTTCTGCGCATTGCTCATTGCGGCATTTAGCGTAGTCTCGACTTTCCAGTCAAGGTTAACCAGTTCAACTTGAGGCATGGCATCCAGCGCTTGGCTCAGGTGCGTGAGCAACGGGATTAGCTCTGCCGTGCGTTTTTGGAGCGACTCGTAACGGGTCATCAGCGCACGCAGGTTTTCTGGTGTGATGCTGGTTTTCGGCAAGCTGTCCAGCAACGCGTTATAGCGTTGTGTAGCGAGCACGGTTTGCGATTGTGCGGTGCGGGTTTCTTGCTGTAATTGCGCGGTATCAAAGGCGGTTTTTATGGCGAACAATAGCCCGCTTACCAGCGTGATGATGGCAATAGCCGTGAGCGCGAGGCGGATTTGCGCGAGGCGATAAAAATGCCGCTCTGCTGGCGGGGCAAACTGCTGGGCTGGCGGGTTTGTCACCAGCCGATGCATCAACAACGGGTCGCTGGTGAGGGTGTTGGGCGGCAATTTGAGTTTTTCGTGCTGGGCTATGGTTTCCAGGTCGAGAAAATCGTACTCGAGCAGTTCCTGGTTTTGACACTGCGTTTGTACCGCGAGCTTTTGCGCAGCGGGGATCAGCACGACAACGCGTACGGATTTTTTGGGTTGGAGCTGGCGTTGGCCGACAAGATATTGATAAGTTTTAATCGATTCGCTGGCGATTGTCTGCGCAATCTTCGTGATGCCGGTATCAAGTGTGTTAAGGCTAGTCAGTGGGGTGAGTCGCGAGAATTGGAGTTTCCCCTGATCAAAAAAACTCTGCCGTATGCCATTGATTGTTTGGCTGATCAGCAGAGTGGGTTGTTTATCATCCAGCCAGCGTGGGGCACATTCGGCGAGTATGAGAGGTGCCGAGTAAATGCCGACGAGAACGATGTCGTTTTGGCGGATGAAGTCCAGCCAGGCATTGATGGGATCTGGCCGAGTGAGTGCAGCAAGGAGCACTTTTTCATCGCGGCGCCCTTCGCTGGATCGACCCAGGCTCAACGCGGTGGTGAGGGGGGTGTTGTAAAAGTGCTGCTTTAAGCGGCGAGTGATCAGTGCGGTGCGGTCTCGCCCTTGAACATAGGGGATTTCTTCGAGCTGAAAGCTTTCTTCAGTCACATCCGCAAGCCAATAAAAATGGCTGGTACGGTGCTGGTGTAGATAAGTCGCGAATGCGCTGAATCCATCCGGGCCATCGGCATGGGGAAGAAACTCACGTTCAGCATTCACTCGGCCGTTACGCCATAGATGAGCGCTGAGCTGAGAGCCGTTAAAGAGAAGAATGCGTTTGGTTACCATCAAGTGTGCACTCAGGTTTTCATTTTGGTGATGATGTCATAAATCGGCCCTAGCACAGCGAGCATGATCCACCCCAGAATGAGGCCGATGATGACGGTCATGACGGGTTCGATCATGGCTTGCACTTTTTCAATTGATTCACGCACATCGCGATTGTAAAAGTAACTCACATTGGTCAGCGCTATATCCAGTTCGCCGGTATTTTCGCCCACACGCAGCATGCGTAAAACCAGCGGTGGGAAAAGATCAACCTGCTGGAAGGCTGCGGTGACATTTTGTCCTTCGGAAATTAAATTGCCGACCCGCTTTAATCCATCCTTGATGACGACATTGCTGACGATGTCTTCGGTGGTTTTGATGGAATCGAGAATGGTAATGCCCGAGGCGTACATCATGGCGAAAACAGAGGCAAACCGCGAAAGAATGATTTTTTTAAGTATTGAGCCTATCCATGGCAGGCGCAGTTTGATGTCATCAAAGCGATAGCGTGCTGCGGGATTTTGTTTTATCAGCAAGGTGATGCTCACGGCAAGCACGATTGGCAAACCAATGACGACGTACCAGTAATTGACAAAAAAATCAGAGGTTGCGATAAGGATTTTGGTTTGTAGCGGTAGTGCCTGGCCCATATTGCGAATGAAGCCTGCCATTTTTGGCACGAGATAGATCATCATGAACATGACGACGGCCACAACCACAGTGCCGAGAAACGCGGGGTACATGATGAGTTTTTTGGTGTGTGCGGCCAGTTCATCTTGCCATTTAAGTGATTCGAGCAAGTTGTTCAGCACTTGCGGCACAGAGCCGGTTTCTTCGCCTGCACGAATCAGGTTGACCATGACTTCATCAAACGTGTGAGGATGTTCACTCATGGCCTGCGAGAGGGTTTTCCCGCCTTCAATGCTTTCAATCATTCCGGCGATGATTTCTCTAAAACGCGGGCTTTCCAGGCTGTCCCGCAGGTCGGCCAGGCTATCTATCAAGGGAACACCGGCACGGCTTAGTTGCTCAAGGTGAAAACAGAAAGTGATGAGTTCGGGGCGGGTGATGCGTGTGCGATTCAAACTGCTGCGTTTTTTGATCAAATCGCCATTGATGAAATCAAGGCCCATGCGCTTTAAGCGCATTTCGAGATCAACGGGGTTAATGGCTTCGATACTACCAAAGGTCATCTTGCCGTTTGGATCAACAGCCTTGTATGAATACAGCGCCATGGGTGGGGATGGGAATTTAGAAGAATACGGTTACATACGGTCAGTCAGATCAACCACACGACCGACTTCTTCGAGAGAGGTAGTACCATCCCGCACTCGCCGCAAGCCGTCTGCCGCGAGTGACTGAAATCCCTTGGCAACCGCAGCTGTACGGATTTCGTGCAAGCTGGCGCGACGGCTGATGAGATCATCCAGCTCACTATCCAGGCGCAATAATTCCATGATGGCTATGCGCCCACGATAGCCTTGGTTCTCGCAGTGAACGCAACCCACGGGGCGATACAAAATGGGGGTAGGCTGTGATGCAGCCAGACCGAGCAGTTTTTTCTCATGTGGTTCCGCCGGGAAAGGTTGGCGACACTGGACACAGAGGCGTCGTATCAAGCGCTGGGCAATCATGCCAATGATATTGCCCGCCATGATGTCGGGCAAGATGCCAATATCCAGCAGACGGGGAATGGCACCGAGAGCAGAGTTGGTGTGTAGCGTGGAGTAGACCTGATGGCCCGTCATGGCTGCGCGAAACGCCATATCCGCTGTTTCTTCATCACGAATTTCGCCGACCAGAATGACATCCGGATCTTGCCGCATCATGGAGCGTATGCCGTTGGCAAAGTCCAGCTTGGCAGATTCGGAAATGGAGGTCTGGCGAATCATCGCCATGGGGTACTCCACAGGATCTTCAAGGGTCATGATGTTGACCCCTTCGAGATTGATGTGATTGAGCAAGGAATACAGCGTGGTGGTCTTGCCACTACCTGTGGGGCCCGTCACCAGAATGATGCCTTCGGGCCGGGCAACCATGAGTTTGAGCAGGTTGATCTGGTGATCATCCAGACCCAGACCGTCAATCGGCACGATGCCTTTTTTGCGGTCGAGAATGCGCAGCACGATGTTCTCGCCATGTATGGTGGGTTGGGCTGAGACCCGAAAATCAATCATATCGCCGCTGATATTGAGCGAAATGCGGCCATCCTGTGGAGCGCGGGTTTCGGCGATGTTCATGCCACTCATGACCTTGATGCGCACAGCCATCGCCGCCCAATAAGATTTATGCAGCGAACGGATTTGGCGCAACAAGCCATCGATGCGATAACGGATGCGCAAAAAGCTGGCTTCAGGCTCGAAGTGGATATCGGACGCACTGCGTTTGACGGCATCGGTCAGCAATGCATCGACTAACCGTACTACCGGTTGGCTGTATTCGTCGAGTGTAGAGGTGATACTGCGGTAGTCAATTTCACCGGTTTCAATTTCGTTCAGAATGCCGTCAATTGACAATTCATGGCTGTAGTACTGATCAATTGCATGGCTAATTTCTGATTCGCCCGCCAGCAGGGTTTCGATATGGACTTTGTGGTGAATTAATGCACGTAGTTTGTCTATGGCGACAATATCATCGGGGTCAGCAATGGCAATTTTTAGATGATGTGTTGTAGGTGAGTAACTCAAACCTAAAAGCAAGTGCCGTTTTGCGAGATCGCGTGGAATGAGCTGGACAGCCTCTGGATCAACGATGGTGTTGGCAAGATCAACCGACTCATGGCCCAGGGACTCGCTTAGTGCATCACGCAGTGTGGCTTCGGAAACAAAACCGAGCGTGACCAGTAGCCGCCCGACGGGCTGGTTGGATTTCATCTGCTCCAGCAAGGCAATACGCAACTGATCTTCACTGATCACGCCCTGCGCGATAAGTATCTGGCCGACGCGTCGCCGTTGGGTTGAAGGATCCATGGGTTGATTCATGTGTGATTTCGTAATCAAGGCTGCAAGGCCTGCATGCGTGCAGCAGCTTGCGTATTGTCAAAATTAGCCGGATGAGTTTTTGCCGCTGCTATTGCTTGGCCATAATATTGAACCGCTAATTTGCTTTGGCGCATGTGCTCGAGACTGATCGCGAGGTTATAGAGAATGTCGGGATTGTTTGGCTCTGCGCTGTAGGCTTGAAAGTAGGCTTGCTGTGCCTCGCTCCAGCGACCTTGGCGGGCGTACAGATTGCCTAGTGAAAAAGCGGGAGCGGCTAGTTCTGGCTGGGCAACAGCCAGCGTTTTCAAGCGACTCTCGGCCATTGCCGGATTCGCCTGGCTGCGGATGTTAATCAGTGCAGCAAGTGCCACGGCGTCTTGTGGATTGGCTTCGAGTATTTTTTGATAGTCCCACGCGGCTTGATCCCAATGCCCCTGTTTCTGGGCAATGGCTGCCAGACCATGCAGCGCATCGGTATTGCGCGGATCAGATTGCAGGGCGCGGGTGTATTCGGCATGTGCGCTGGCAAGGTCACCGCGATTGAATGCGTCAAAGCCACGTAGCAAAGAAGGATCCACCTGCTGCGGCGCTTTGGTTAGATGGACAGGATCATTGGCATCAGTTGCATCTGCTGTATTCATTGCGTCACCCGTACCGCGCCTGGATTTTTGCGATGCTTGGCCAAGTGCCCGCGGAGAGTTTTTGGGTTTTGCGATGACGCTATTGTCGTCCGTTGCTGTTGCGTTGTTAGCCAATGGTATTGACGCAGAAAAAGTCGGCGCTGGCAGGACGGCGACAGTGGAAGGCGTCGGCGAGCGGGTTAGCGGGACTTCATGCAGCAGGCTGACAGCAGGTAGTGGCGCGTGGGATTGTAATTGCCACCAAAAATAAATCCCGATGGCAATGACGGCCAGCGTAGTCGAACTACCCAGTAATAGGGCGAAATTCTTATTGCGTACCGCTGGGGTGGCTTGCTTTGCCGTGAACAGGTTTTGCGCGGTGGAGGGTTCAGGTTTGAACGCAGACTGGGTTGTGACAGGCTGGGTGCGTGGCTTTGAGGAAGTGATCGTTGCTCCGGCCGACACTGGCGGTGTGCGTCGGGCAGCAATCTCCATTTCCGCCAGAAATGCATCATCGAGCGATTCAAGATGCACTGGCAATTGAGGTAAGGGGTCGGGTGATTGGTTGTCTTGGGCAGTCGTGCTGGTTTGTGATGCGGCGTCTGCTGCGGGTGCAGAGAGTGGTTCCAGTGTCAGGCTGGAAGAAGAGTTTTCTGTTGCCTGACGGTTAGTGCTGAGGCTGCTTTCACCGCGGCCTTCGCGCTTGGCCAATTCCGCTTTTTTGAGCGCATCCATGAGCAGGCTCATGGTGTGCGAGTCCTGGGGCTTTCGATCATTTTTTGATCAGGGCCAGGATTGTTGATGAAAAAATCCTGGTTGGGAAGCTGTTGCCGAAATTCACGATAGTCTCCATTCAGACTGGCATCGCGGATGACCGTTGGCTTTAGAAAAATGACCAGCTCGGTTTTAGTATTGGTGTCATCTCGACTACGGAAGAAGTTGCCTATGCCGGGCAAACCACCTAGCCCGGGAACTGCATCCGTATTGTAATTTATTTTATCTTCCATCAGCCCGCCCATGACAGCGATTTCACCATCTGCCAGGCGTAATACGGATTCCATTTCGCGGGTTTGTATTTCCGGCACGCGATTAGGTATGGTAGAGGGAATATCCGGATTTGGATCGGTTTTAAAACCCGTCACTCTTGAGATGGTGGGGCGCACATTCAGGGTAATCATGTTCGCTTCGCTAATTTGTGGTGTGACATTCATGACCAGGCCAACGGCGATGGATTTAGCAGTTGTGGTGAATGACTTTTGTGTATTCACCTGGCCGATCGTGGAATCCGATTTGACTTCAAAATAGACCACGTTATCGACTACTTTCAGCATGGCTGTCTGATTATTCAGCACGCTGATTTTTGGGCTCGACAATACTTTGACGTTACCAAAGGTTTCCAGCAAAGTCAGCGTGGATGAAATGCCCAGGCCAGGCGCCACGTAGTTGAGTAAAAACGAAGCGCCTGGTGCGGCAAAGGAGTCAGGCACAGCGCCGTTTGCTAGACCGGTTGGGGACTGTGCCAATGAGAATCCGGCCGTTCCAGGGGATCTTAGTGAGCGCAGGCTTTGCCAGTTGATGCCCTGTTTGTAATTGTTGTTTAGTGTCACTTCAGCAATAGTCGCTTCGATGATGACCTGGCGGCCGGCATTACGGGTGACTTGATCAATGTATTCCTGTACTTTTTCATGTTGGCGAGACGTGGCGCGGACAACAATCACGCCCGCTTCGGGATTGGCAATGACAGATGCTGCCTCACGAAAAGTAGTGCGTTTGACGACAGTGGTACCTTGTTCTTGCAGGCTGGCAGGGTTAGGGCTTCCTGCCAGCGACGGTGCATTCCCCTTACCACCTTTACCTGCCCCAGTTGATGAGGCGCCTGTTCCTGTGGTTTCTTGTTGATTATCGTGTTCGATGATGGTTTCGCTGGAGCCTTCGGGCAGAATTTTGTCCGTTTCGCGCAGGATGTCTTTGATGTTTTTTTCAACAGAGACCCAAAAATTGTTTTGCGCTTTGCTGGTGACCGTAGTGGTTGAATTGTTACCTCCTCCGGTGGAGGTGCTCGTGCTGGCCCCGGAACTTGTTGAAGCAATCTGTGTGTTGATGGAAACCGAACTACTGACATCGCGCAACATATTCACGTAATCGACTTTATAAGTGTGCAGGAAGGGTGAATCCGGCATGACAATCAAATTCGGCCCGTCAAGTTCCCAACGCATATCCACCTGTTTGGCGACGCGGGTGAGAATTTGCTGCAAGGTTTGGTCTATGGCATTGATCGTGACGATGCCATTGATACCGGGGTGTACGTCGACGTTAATTTTGGCATCGCGCGACAGAGCAAAGAGTAAATCCTGCACTGGAATATTGCGCACGGATACGGAGTAAGTTTCTGTTTTGGCTGAAGCCGTTGGGCGGGACAACGTGACGGCAGCGGCAACAGGTGTTGGGATGTCGCGTGAGACGGCGGCAGATGGAATGCTTTCAGCATGGAGATGACTATTGGAAACCGCAGGTGGCTGGATGGTGCTACAGGCCGCCAAAAAGAAGACAAGGCTGGCGAAGTACGTAGCAGAGAGCGCTGGTTTAAAGTGTGGGCGCAATGGGTTCTCCAAAGTGGCTATTCAATCAAGCAGTAATACCCGGATATTAGCATAACACATGATGTTATTTATTTAACTCAATGATTTTAATAAGTAATGAGATCATTATTTGGCATATTGTCATTGTCGCAGGCGACTCACCTGGCGTGCATAGGGTTTGGTTTTTTTCAATATATCTGGTAGCTGCTTGATCGCCGCCACCGCGGTGGCGCGTGTTGGGTATTCGCCATAGATGATGCCATAACGTGGCTGACCGCTGAGGGGCGAAAAATAGACGCGCAGATTGTTGAAATCGGCTTGCGGTGCGGCGGCATTTAAAAAACTTTCGACTTGTTCCTGCTGCGTTGCATCGGTTGCCCAGATTTGTATGAACCAATGATCGTTCGGTGCCTTTTCAAGCCAATGCTGTCCGGCAGCGATGCGTGCCTGGGTTAATGGATAGACGGGTGTCTTGTTCGGAGCCGGAGGTGCGGGTGTAGTCCGAGAGGCTTGGCTTGCGGGCGGCGCTGAACGCAAAACAGGCTCAGCTGCACGCAGGATGGGGCGCTGAGTGGTGGCTATCAGCCAGGTGGTGGCAACCGACGCAACGACGACAGCAGTGGCCGCACCGCCGAGAGCGATCGTGCGGGTCAAATGTTTGGGTGTCCTTTTGCCAGCATAGGTGGCTTGGCTGAACTCACTATCGCGAATTGCCGCGTGCGCTTCTTTTGCACCAATCTGATGGCTGCCTTTGGCATAAGCCGCGAGCAGTGCTTTATCGGCGAGGATGTTGATGCGGCGGGTGAGGCCATGTGAGGTGCGCGCGATCATTTTTACTGCCACTGGTGTAAAGACACTGGGGCCGCGATAGCCTGCCGCGCGCATGCGAAAATCAAGATAGCTGGCGATATCCTCACGCACCAGAGGTTCCAGCCCAAAGTTATGGGTGATGCGCTCTTTGAGCTGACGCATATCGGGACGGGCCAGGATATCGTTCAGTTCGGGCTGGCCAAAGAGCACGAGCTGGAGCAGTTTGTGGCGATTCGCTTCGAGGTTGGATAACAGGCGAATTTCTTCCAGCGTCTCTACTGGCATCGCATGGGCTTCGTCGATAAGCACTACCACTTGGCGACCTTCGCTGAAGGACGTGATCAGGTGGTCTTGCAGGGTGCGCAAAACGAGGGAGACCCTGGCATTGTCTGGTAGCGGTAGATGGAGTTCATCAGCAATGGCGTACAGAATGTCCTCGCGCGCCAACGAAGGGTTGGCCAAGTAAATGATAGTGACTTTTTCAGGCAGGCGTTCCATGAGCACGCGGCACAGCATGGTTTTACCGCTACCGACTTCACCGCTGATTTTAACGATGCCTTCGTCGTGGGTGATGGCATACAAGAGGGCATCCAGCGTGGCACCGCGATTCGCGCCGTCAAAGAAAAAATCCGTGTGCGGCGTGATGCGGAAAGGGGGCTCGGTGAGGCCAAAGTGTTCCAGATACATAGAGTGGTTAAAGCTCCTGTCGCTACTGTGAGGGTGGACGCTTGGCGCGGCCGAGCGCGTCGATGCGGTTATAGAGTGTCGTGCGATTAATGCCCAAAAGACGAGCGACTTGACTTAAATTGTCATGTGCTAATTGGCGGGCAGCTTCAATATAGGCTTCTTCCCAGTGTCGTAAGGTGGCATCAAGACTGAACTCATGTTGTGTTTTTAATTCACGCAGGGCATACGCGACGAGCTCGGCGCTGGTAGCAAAAGTCGGCGCTGGCGATACGGCGGATACAGCGGCAATGCTCGCCGCGCCAGCAATATCCAGCTCGGCTTCGAGTTCATGCAGCGCCAGGGTTTTGCCGGCGTGCTTGGTGATCAGGCGAATGACAATGTTGCGTAATTCACGTACGTTGCCCGGAAACGAGTAAGCCAACAAGCGCTCTGTCGTTTTTTGATTCAACCGAAATGCGGGAAAGCCCGTCTGTGCGCTGTACAGCGTGCGAAAGTGCTCAAACAGTTGCAGTCGGTCAGCGCCCAGTTCGCGCACAGGCGGAACGTTAATGGTGAACACTGACAGCCGGTGATACAAGTCGGCACGGAAGCGCCCCTCGCGAACTTCTTTTTTTAAATCTCGATTTGTGGCAGCCACAATGCGTGCGGCAGTGTGGCGGGAGTGTGTTTCGCCAATTCGCTGAAACTCGTTGTTTTCCAGCACGCGCAATAATTTGGGTTGCAGCTCGAGTGGCAGCTCGCCAATTTCGTCCAGAAACAGGGTGCCACCTGCAGCATCTTCAAAATAGCCTGAGCGCGCACCGGTTGCGCCAGTAAAAGCCCCTTTGCCATGCCCGAACAACGTAGCTTCCATCAGGTTAGGCGAGATAGCGGCGCAATTCAAAGTCAAGTAGGGTTCATTGGCGCGCTTTGCGTATCGGTGCAAGCCTGAGGCGACGAGTTCTTTGCCGCTGCCTGACTCGCCCTCTATTAATACCGGAAAAGGCGAAGGGGCAAATTGTTTGATTTGCGCTCGCAGGTTTTGCATCGCGGTACTGTTGCCAACAAGGCCATCTTCTATTTGGGTGGCGCTGTCGTTGAACGAGAGAACATGCTGAATCAGCTTAAGTATTTCTTCCGGGCTCGCTGGTTTGGAAACGAACTCGGTGGCACCCAGGGCGCGTGCATGACGGGCGTTGGCTTCTTCGCTTTGACCAGAGAGAACGATAATCCGGATGTGAGGAGAATGCGCAAGAATTGCAGCGATCAGGGCGAAACCTTCATCCGGGGCATGGGGCGTTGGGGGCAGGCCAAGATCTATCAATGCGACGGCGGGTGCTGACTCTGCCTGGCGTAACAGGGTGATTGCTTCTTTGCGCCGACTTGCGGTCAGGACGGTGTAATCGCGGCTCAGGAAGTATCCCAAGGTATCACTGATGAGCGGGTCGTCATCAACGAGTAATATGACAGCTTTGTCTTTTGGCGCGGCCACAGGATGTCCAATACCTATTTATCGTAGGCATCATAGGCTAAAGATCAGGGGGGCAAAGGCTTGTGTGAGTGGTATTTACTCTACTTTTTCTTCGACTGAGCGCCTTAATTCGAGAGAATGATTCTGCTACAATGGCGCGCTTCAAGCGACCTGAACCCACGTTTTTCCCAACTTATCCTATGCCACAAGAACCCTTGGTTGAAATTCGGGATCTCAACTTCTCTTACGATACGCGCACGATACTCAGCGGAATCAACATCACGATTCCTCGTGGCAAGGTTGTTGCGATCATGGGCAGTTCGGGTTGTGGCAAAACCACTACGCTGCGCTTGATTGGTGGCCAACTCAAGCCGACATCCGGTTCTGTAAAGGTGACAGGACAGGTTGTGCATGAGCTTGATGCTAAACAGCTGTATGCGCTGCGTCGGCGCATGGGCATGCTGTTTCAGTTTGGCGCCTTGTTCACCGATATGTCGGTGTTCGACAACATTGCTTTCCAGATGCGTGAGCACACCGATCTGCCCGAAGCGATGATTCGTGATTTGGTGCTGATGAAGCTGCATGCCGTGGGTTTGCGCGGTGCGCACAATCTGATGCCGACTGAGCTTTCCGGTGGCATGGCGCGGCGAGTCGCATTGGCGCGCGCCATAGCGCTTGATCCCATGCTCATCATGTATGACGAACCATTTGCCGGCCTTGACCCCATTTCTTTATCTATCGTGGGAGAGCTGATTCGCAAATTGAATGACGCTTTAGGCGCGAGCAGCATCGTGGTGACACATGATGTGCAGGAATCCTTGAAGATTGTCGATTATGTCTATTTTGTCTCTGAAGGGAAGATTGTTGCCGAGGGAACAGCCGAAGAGATAAAAAACTCAAAAACATCCTATGTGCACCAGTTTGTGTGGGGCGAGGCAGATGGCCCTGTGCCATTCCACTATCCAGCGAAAAAAACCTATGGCGAGCAGTTGATGGAAAGCGCGGTGTATCGTGGATAAGGTTTATAAGGCTGGATCGAAGGTTGCGCAGTTTTTACAGTTTCTGGGCAATACGGTCACCAAACGAATTTTCCGGCTGGGTTTTGCAGCGCGTTTTTTTGTTGCTATCTTTTTGCAGTCAGGAACAGCCTTCCGGCGCCTTAACTTGACGCTACGTGAGGTTTATTTCTCAGGTGTTTTATCGCTAATCATTATTCTGGTGTCGGGGTTGTTTGTCGGTATGGTTCTTGGACTGCAAGGCTATGACACGCTGCAACGCTATGGCTCAACAGAAGCGCTGGGTATTCTGGTGGCCTTGTCACTAGTGCGCGAGTTGGGCCCCGTTGTTGCAGCGCTGCTGTTTGCGAGCAGGGCAGGTTCGGCGATTACGGCAGAAATTGGCCTGATGAAGGCGACCGAGCAATTGTCTGCAATGGAGATGATGGCGGTAAATCCGATAGCGCGTGTCGTTGCTCCACGGTTCTGGGGCGGGGTGGTTTCCATGCCGCTTCTGGCTGCCTTGTTTTCAGCCATGGGTATTTTGGGTGGCTATCTGGTTGGGGTGAAGCTGATCGGCGTCGATGAAGGTTCGTTCTGGTCGCAAATGCAGGCATCGGTTGATTTTCAGAAGGATATTCTGAATGGGGTGATTAAAAGCGTTGTCTTTGGCGTCATTGTTAGTTGGGTTGCTGTGTTTGAGGGCTATGACGCGGATCCTACGGCCGAAGGTGTTTCGCGCGCAACTACGCGCACTGTTGTAACGTCGTCGCTAGCTATTTTGGCTGCCGATTTTATTCTTACCGCCTTTATGTTTACAGGGGCATGACATGACTCGTACTACGATTGATCTTTGGGTTGGTTTTTTTGTGGCGCTTGGATTGGCTGCGTTGCTTTTTTTGGCGTTGAAGGTGGGAAATCTTGCCACGTCAGGGAATGGGGAAACCTATGCGATTGAGGCCAAATTCGACAATATTGGTGGCCTCAAAGTCCGTGCGCCTGTGAAAAGTGCTGGTGTTGTTGTTGGCCGGGTTTCCGAAATCCGGTTTGATCCAGAGGCCTATCAGGCTGTTGTAAAAATGCAACTTGACACCCGCTATCGCTTTCCACGTGATACGTTTGCCACTATTAATACCTCGGGATTGCTAGGTGAGCAGTACATTGGGTTTGAGCCAGGTGGTGACACCGATATGTTAAAGTCAGGCGATGTGGTTAAAAAAACACAATCGGCTGTAGTGCTTGAGAAGCTGATCAGCCAATTCATGTTCAGCAAAGCAGCCGAGGACGGCACTGGTAGCGGCAAAAAGTAGTTATTATTTTTTTACGGGAAACTAAAATGAAAACATTGTCTGTGCGTGTCAAATCTGTTGCGCTGATGCTCTTAGTGGCAGGGTTGACCACAGGTTGCGCCACATCAGGTGAAGCTAAAGATCCGATTGAGGGTTTTAATCGGGCAGTGTTTTCCTTCAATGATGGACTGGATAAGATGGTCTTGAAACCTGTTGCTAAAGGTTACGACGCGGTTCTGCCGAATCCTGTGCGCACGGGGGTAACCAATTTTTTTGGCAACGTTGCTGATGTGTTCGTGGGTGTGAATAACTTGCTGCAAGGCAAACTGACAGCAGGTGCGAGTGATTTGGGTCGTGTAGCAGTTAATTCAACGATTGGTCTGTTAGGTGTTTTGGATGTCGCGTCCAATATGGGTTTGGAAAAGCATGATGAAGACTTCGGTCAGACGTTTGGCCGCTGGGGCGTGGGTAGCGGCGCTTATGTCGTTGTTCCAGTATTTGGACCGCGCACTGTTCGCGATACAGTTGGATTGGTGCTTGATGTTGCTGCTGATCCGGTTGCGAATCTGGATCATGTGCCAACGCGTAACATCTTGGTCGCAGTGCGTTTAGTTAATGATCGTGCAGACCTGTTGCCGGCTGATAAAGTCATTGAAGAGGCTGCGCTGGATAAATACTCTTATGTTAGAGATGCTTATCTACAGCGTCGCCGCAGCTTGATTCATGACGGCAATGCACCGCGAGAAGCAGAGAGTCAGTAAAGCTGATTTTCCGAAAAATTAATTTCCGTATAGGATCATCCGATGAAATCTGTTGTAGCGTTTGTCAGTAGTATTTTGATTGCTACTGTCGTAATGGCCAATGATATGGCGCCAGATGCGCTGATTAAGTCTGTCAGTGGCGAAGTATTGGAGATCGTTCGTGCCGATAAGGATATTCAGTCGGGAAACACTAAAAAAGCGGCGGATCTGGTAGAAAGAAAAATTGCGCCCAATTTTGATTTTTTACACATGACCCGTTTGGCATTAGGACGTGACTGGCGCCAGGCAAGTACTGAACAGCAGAAAGCGTTAGCCAATGAATTCCAGATATTGCTGGTTCGTACCTATTCAAGAGCACTGACTGAATATAAGAACCAGACAATTGATATCAAACCTCTGGCACTGAAAGTTGGTGAAACCGACGTCAAAGTGCGCTCTGAAATCAAGCAACCGGGTGCCAAGTCGATTCAGCTTGATTACTATTTGCAAAAAGATACTACTGGCTGGAAAATTTACGATATAGAAGTCGCAGGTATTAGCCTTGTGACGAATTATCGTGAATCCTTCGCCAGTGAGGTGCGCAATTCAGGGATTGATGGATTGCTGAAATCATTGCAAACGAAGAACAAGTCTGGCGATACCGTCGCTATTAAAAAATGATTTGCATCACCGATGGTCGCATAGAAGTTTCCGGTCCGGTTACGGTAGCTGGTGCTGCAACGTTGCTTGCTGATGGTGAGGCTGCGTTATCAGCGGGCAAGCTGCCCGTTGCAGAGTTTGACTTGGCTAGCGTGACGTCAGTCGATTCATCCCTGTTGGCAGTTGTTTTTGGCTGGATGCGTGCCGCGAAGCTTAATGGTAAATCGATTCGACTCACGAACCTTCCCCCGAGCTTTGTAAGTTTGGCTGCCGTATACGACGTTGCTGACTTACTGCCGCAACACTGACCGCGCATTCGCGTGGGCCTCATTCCCGTATTTATTCTGTTATGACCACCGCCATCCGTATTGAGCAGGTATATAAGCGTTTTGGCTCGGTTCACGCACTCAATGGCGTTGATCTCGCAATACAGCCGGGCGAATTCTTTGGTCTGCTTGGACCTAACGGTGCCGGAAAAACAACCCTGATTTCTGCACTTGCCGGATTATCTCGTCCCGATTCAGGGCGTTTGATGATTATGGGGTTTGATGTAGAAGCCGATTACCGGGAGGCTCGTCGCCAGTTAGGCGTTGTTCCTCAAGAGCTGGTATTTGATCCCTTTTTCAGCGTACGTGAAACCCTTGAAATTCAGGCTGGATACTATGGGATCGATCCTAGTCGGCAACGTCGGGCATGGATCGACGAAATTCTCGAAAATCTTGACTTAACCAGCAAAGCCGACGCCAATATGCGCACGCTATCTGGTGGAATGAAACGGCGTGTATTGGTGGCTCAAGCGCTTGTGCATCGACCGCCGGTGATTGTGCTGGATGAACCTACTGCCGGCGTTGATGTGGAGTTGCGCCAAACCTTGTGGCAGTTCGTGCGGCGACTCAATGAAGATGGCCACACGATTGTGCTCACCACACATTACTTGGAGGAGGCGGAAAGTCTCTGCGGGCGTATTGCCATGCTCAAAGCCGGTCAAGTGGTTGCGCTGGATACCACGCGCAATCTGCTCAGCCGTTTCTCTTCGCATACCTTGCGGCTGCGTACCGCGAGCGATAAGCCCGCCCAGTTGGGCATGACGCAAGAACGGATAACGCAAGAGAATGCAACGCAAGAGTGCACCAGCGGTTGGTGGACGTGCGCCTTTGCGCATTTCGATGAGATCGAGCCTATGCTGGCACGTATTCGCAATGCCGGCTGCATGATTGATGAGCTGGAAATTGGCAAACCAGATCTTGAAGATGTTTTTGTCCGTGTGATGCAAGAGCAGAGTCACGAACAAGTTCGCGCCGCATGAACAGCTTATCCATCAAGCCCAGCCGCGGCTTCATTACACTGTTTTATAAAGAAGTGCTGCGCTTCTGGAAAGTGGCAGCACAAACCGTGGCCGCCCCTGTGTTGACAGCCTTGCTTTACTTGCTGATTTTTTCCCATGTGCTGGCTTCCCACGTCGAAGTGCATGGCGTACCCTATACCTCGTTTCTGGTTCCGGGTCTGGTGATGATGTCGGTATTGCAAAACGCATTTGCAAATACGTCTTCTTCTTTGATCCAGTCAAAAGTGACAGGTAATCTAGTGTTTGTATTACTGCCACCTATTTCGCATAGCGAATTTTTTTCGGCCTATGTACTGGCCTCTGTCGCCCGTGGTCTGTTGGTAGGGGGAGGGGTGCTGGTCGTTACCACATGGTTTGGTGGTTTGAGCTATGCGGCCCCGCTCTGGATACTGGTTTTTGCGATGATGGGTGGCGCGGTCATGGGCACGCTGGGGTTAATTGCGGGTATTTGGGCAGAAAAATATGATCAGTTGGCAGCATTCCAGAATTTTTTGATTTTGCCGCTGACTTTTTTGTCTGGCGTGTTTTATTCCATTGCTTCTTTGCCGCCCTTCTGGCAACACGTATCGCGCTGGAACCCTGTTTTTTATATGATCGACGGTTTTCGCTACGGCTTTTTTGGTGTCTCGGACATCTCGCCCTGGATGAGTTTTCTCGTCGGTTTGGGTTGTCTTTTGATTCTGTCGTCCATCACCCTGAGCGCGCTAAAACGCGGCTATAAACTGCGCGCCTGATTTTGTGTGCAGCAAAAAGCACTAGGTGACTCAATTCGTTAAGGAGTAAAAGATGTTAGATCCTAAAAAACTGGAATCGTGGATTGTGGATGCTCTTCCTTGCGAACATCTATTGGTTGAAGGCGATGGCGCACACTTTTCCGCGCTGATCGTGAGTAATGAATTCGCGGGTTTGAATCGCATCAAGCGGCAGCAGCGGGTTAATGCCATCCTTAAAGGGCACTTTGATTCAGGTGAGCTGCATGCCTTGTCGATGCAGACGCTCACGCCCGAAGAGTGGCGTGCGAATGGATAAATTACAGATTTCCGGAGGTGTTGCGCTCCGCGGCGAGATTGCTATTTCCGGTGCAAAAAACGCCGCGTTGCCTTTGTTGTGCGCTGCATTGCTCACCCGTGAGCCGGTCACCTTCACCCATGTGCCGCATCTGAATGACATTGGCACGATGCTCAGGCTGCTCGAGCAAATGGGCGTTAAGGTGGCACGTGAAGCAGGAAAAGTCGGCGCTGGTGATACGGTAACCTTGGATGCTTCAGCCCTTGATAATCTGCTGGCGCCCTATGAACTGGTCAAAACCATGCGCGCCGCGATACTTGTGCTGGGTCCATTGGTCGCGCGTGCCGGTGAGGCAAAGGTTTCACTGCCTGGTGGTTGTGCGATTGGTGCACGGCCCGTAGATCAACACATCAAAGGCTTAACGGCGATGGGTGCGGAGATTTCCGTCGAGCATGGTTACGTGCACGCCCAGGCAACCCGTCTCAAAGGCGCGCGCATTTTCACTGACATGGTGACGGTAACAGGCACTGAAAATCTGATGATGGCCGCCTGCCTTGGTGCAGGTGAAACGATTATCGAGAACGCTGCGCGTGAGCCAGAAGTAGTTGACTTGGCCACCTGTCTTAATGCCATGGGTGCGCGGGTTTCTGGCGCGGGCAGCGATGTCATCCGCATTCAGGGCGTCGATGCTTTGCATGGCGCAACCCACCGCGTGATGCCCGATCGCATCGAGACCGGCACTTATTTATGCGCTGCCGCCGCGACGGGTGGTGATGTGCGATTGACCGGCACTTCGTCAGCTTATCTTGATGCGGTGATCGACAAACTCATGGATACCGGCTGCGAGATTACAGCTGAGCGCGATGCGATCCGCCTCAAGGCACCGGCGCGACTCAATGCGGTGAGTATACGCACGGCACCATATCCGGCATTTCCCACGGATATGCAGGCGCAATTCATGGCTATCAATGCAGTAGCCGATGGCACGGCTGTTATTCGCGAAACGATTTTCGAAAATCGCTTCATGCATGCGGTTGAACTCATTCGTCTGGGTGCTGATATCAAGATTGATGGCAACACGGCTTTTGTTAAAGGCGTAGCCGAACTACAAGGCGCCACCGTGATGGCCACCGACTTACGTGCCTCGGCAAGCTTGGTGATTGCAGGTCTGG
Source organism: Rugosibacter sp. (assembly GCA_004322535.1). Classification (GTDB taxonomy): domain Bacteria; phylum Pseudomonadota; class Gammaproteobacteria; order Burkholderiales; family Rhodocyclaceae; genus Rugosibacter. Next base: position 52,703 of record SCUZ01000063.1, on the reverse strand, counting down.
TTGCGCAGGGTGAAACAGTGATCGAACGGATTTATCACCTTGATCGAGGCTATGAAGCGCTGGATCAAAAACTCATTGCACTGGGCGCACGCGTGGCGCGGTTAAAATAGCTTCATGAGCCCTGCCCGTATCAACATGCTGACCATCGCCCTTTCCAAGGGCCGTATTTTTGAAGAAACCCTGCCACTGCTCGCAGCGGCGGGTATAGTGCCGAGCGAAAATCCCGAAGAGTCGCGCAAGCTCATCATAGGCACCAATCGTGAAGATGTCCGCCTGGTGATTGTGCGTGCTTCGGATGTACCTACCTATGTGCAATACGGCGCTGCCGATATTGGCATTGCCGGCAAGGATGTGCTGCTTGAGCACGGCGGGGCAGGGCTGTACCAGCCGCTGGATTTGAATATCGCCAAGTGCCGTATGGCGGTGGCTGTGCCGGAAGGGTTTGACTATGTTGCTGCGGTAAAGCGCGGCGCGCGCTTGCGCGTGGCAACTAAATATCTCAATACTGCGCGCGAGCATTTTGCTGCCAAAGGCGTGCATGTTGATTTGATCAAGCTATATGGTTCGATGGAGCTCGCACCGCTGGTTGGGTTGGCCGATGCCATCGTTGATCTGGTCTCGAGTGGCGCTACCTTGCGCGCCAACCACTTGCTTGAAGTCGAAGAAATTATGCAGATTTCATCGCGTCTGGTGGTTAATCAAGCCGCACTGAAAATGAAGCGTGACCGCTTGCAGCCGTTGATCGATGCTTTTGCAGGTGCTATTGCAGGGACTACTGCGCCATGATGCGGCGTTTATCTACGCGCACGCCGGATTTTCTGGCAACGCTTGATGCGCTGCTCGCTTTTGACCATGCTACAGATGACGGCATCGAGCGGGCTGTCGCCGACATTCTGACCCAAGTGCGTCAGCGAGGCGATGCCGCCGTGCTTGACTACACCCAGCGTTTTGACGGGCTTGCCGCCAGTACGATGGCTGAGCTGTCTTTGTCCTCGACTGAACTCGCCGTCGCATTTGATACCTTGCCTACCGATCAGCGCCAAGCGTTGGAAGCCGCTGCCGCACGCATCCGTAGTTATCACGAACGACAAAAGGTTGAATCGTGGAGCTATACCGAAACCGAAGGAGCAATGCGCGGTACACGGCTCGGGCAAAAAGTCACGCCGCTGGATCGCGTGGGTTTGTATGTGCCTGGTGGCAAAGCGGCATATCCCAGTTCTGTGCTGATGAATGCATTGCCTGCCAAAGTGGCTGGCGTGGGTGAGCTCATCATGGTTGTACCTACGCCGCGTGGTGAAAAAAATGCGCTGGTGCTGGCCGCAGCCCACCTGGCCGGTGTTGATCGCGTCTTTACCATTGGTGGCGCACAAGCCGTGGCAGCGCTGGCCTACGGTACGCAGACCATTCCGCAAGTCGACAAAATCGTCGGCCCCGGCAACGCCTATGTTGCCGCAGCCAAGCGGCGCGTGTTCGGCACTGTCGGCATCGACATGATCGCAGGGCCTTCCGAAGTGCTGGTGATTGCGGATGCCTCTGCCAATCCGGACTGGGTGGCCATGGATCTGTTCGCTCAAGCCGAACATGATGAGCTGGCGCAATCCATTTTGCTGTGTCCCGATGCGGTATTCATTGAGCGTGTCGCTGCCAGTATTGAAAAACTGCTGCCAACAATGCCGCGTCGCGCAGTAATCGAGGCCTCGCTCAAAGGGCGCGGTGCGCTGATTCAGGTTGTCGATCTGACCGAGGCCTGCACTATCGCCAATCACATCGCCCCAGAACATCTTGAACTGGCAGTTGCCGAACCGAATCTGCTGGTCGAAAAAATTCGCCATGCGGGCGCGATTTTCATTGGCCAGTATGCTTCCGAATCCTTGGGCGACTACTGCGCCGGGCCGAACCATGTGCTGCCCACGTCACGTAGCGCGCGTTTTTCTTCGCCGCTCGGCGTGTACGACTTCCAAAAACGCAGCAGCCTGATTGAAGTCTCAGCCGCAGGTGCCCAAACCTTAGGCCCGATTGCCGCGACATTGGCGCATGGCGAAGGACTCACGGCACATGCCCGTGCGGCGGAGTTGCGTATTAAGTTGTAAGACCTTAAAAGGTTCGCAAAAAGGCGTTATCGCCGCTTCACCAGAGCCGACTTTCCTTTGCATAGGCTGGCTGTTCTACAGGCGAAGTTTCACGTTTCCGGCCTAATGGACATTCGCTGAACGAGGCGAAAATGGCGGGAAATAAACCCGCATATCCATGACAAGTCCGCCTTTTTCAGGGGTTGCTTCAAGTTTTTCAATGTCACGTTCGGTCAATGGGCGGACTTTGGCAATATCGCGCCGCCGACTAAAGACCTTGTTGCGCCATTGGTAGACTTCATCGAGTTTTTCCCGGAACAGATAGGAATGGTTGTGGTCGTTGTAGTAGTCATCGAATTTTCCACGGCCAAGATAAATGGCATTGGATCCTTCATAGCCGATCTTCTTGGCGGTGATCGGATCGGTATTTAATATGTATCCCCAATCACCTGGCACAAAATTTCTTGCGGGAATGTTGTAGCGCATTTCAAGCAATTTTCCTTTTTGCCACAATTCGCTTGCGTCAAAATTCTCTTCGAAGGCCCAGACGGCACGTGGCTCGATTCGTACTAAGGGGTCGTTATCGTCCGCCATGAGCCGTTGTTCAATCTCGATTAAGCCTGCAGGACTGTTTTTGATGCGTGCGTAGTAATCAAGCACGCCATGGATCATGACCAATTTTGTTGCCGTATAGCAGCCGATAGAGTATTTCTCCTGATTCAGGAAAGCGTCTGCTACTGCTTTTGACATTGATACGTCAGGTAGCGGCGTTCCTTTTTTCCAATAACGCTTGTTCCATCGGGCGCGCTTTCCCTCAGGCCAGTTCCATTCAATATTTTCGGCCCAGGCAACAATATTTTGACGGATACCCACGTGATCGCGAAATACCTGAAAGCTGCATTGGTCACCAGAAAACTCGGTAAGCCGACCGTGCTGCATAAGGGACAAGACAATTTCTTTTTCCGAAACAGTAAGCACAGTCGTTGGTTTTCCATGACGGGATGGAAGGGAAATAAGCTGATCGCTGATTTCCATTTCAGGACGAAACCGTAAATCAACGGTCGAAATATCACCAGGCGGCGTTGTCAGTTGGAAGATTGCATTCTTGGCATTGGGCGACAACTTATGATTAACGAGTGCTGGTGGGATACCAAGCTGGTTGAGATAGGCAAGCATTTCGCGTTCAACATCTTGCAGTTGTTCTTTTCCGCAGGAAAATTTAATTCCTTCTTCATTGTGATCATTGTTTGTCAACGCCTGTCGGTGCTTGATTTTGTCAGCAAGAAAATCCGGGTTGGCAGCGTGCGCGTTGCGTGCGTAATAAGTCGTCGTTACTAAAAATAGCAAGGCAATGGCGCTGTAGGTGTTTTTTATTGCCACGGATTAGCGTTGTGCCAGAATTTCCTGGAGGGCCTTGATCAGAATTGCGCATTGATCATCAGTACCGATGGTAATGCGCAGAAATTGTTCAATGCGTGGCAACTTGAAATGGCGTACCACGATGCCATGTTGGCGTAGCGCCAACGCCGATTTTTCGGCGTCGTGCTGTGGGTGGCGGACAAAGACAAAGTTGGCAACTGAGGGCAGTACTTCAAAGCCGAGTGCTTCCAGCGCGGATACCAAGTTTTCGCGCGTATGGATGATGGCTTTGCGGGTTCTTTCAAAATGGGCTTTGTCTTCCAGTGCAGCGATGGCGCCAGCCATGGCCAAGGAATCCAGCGGGTAAGAGTTAAAGCTGTTTTTTACCCGCTCGAGCGCTTCAATTAAATCGGAATGGCCAATGGCAAACCCCACGCGCAAACCAGCCAGTGAGCGCGATTTGGAGAAGGTGTGCACGACCAGCAGATTCGGATAGCGATGGGTGAGGGGAATGGCACTCTCGCCGCCAAAATCGACATAGGCTTCGTCGATCACTATTACTTTATGTGGATGCATTTGCAAAAGCTGCTCTATTTCGTCTAGAGAAATTGCTCGGCCTGTGGGCGCATTCGGATTGGGAAAAATAATGCCGCCATTGGGTTGGTCATAGTCTGCAATGCGGATGGAAAAGTCTTTAGTCAGCGGTACGGTGTTAAAAGCAATCTCATACAGTCCGCAATACACGGGATAAAAGCTGTAAGTGATGTCGGGGAAAAGTACCGGCTGGTCATGTTTGAGCAAGCCCAAAAAAACGTGCGCCAAAATTTCGTCAGAGCCATTGCCCACAAACACGTTGATGGATGTCACAGCAAAGTGGTCGGCAATGGCTTCTTTCAGCGCATCGGCATTCGGGTCTGGATAAAGCCGTAAATTTTCCCCCACGGCGCCGCGAATGGCTTTGAGCACGCGTGGACTGGGATCATAGGGGTTTTCGTTGGTGTTGAGCTTAACCAGATTGGCCAGCTTGGGCTGTTCGCCGGGGACATAAGGCGTGAGCCTTTTGACAACATCGCTCCAAAATTCGGACATAGTTTTACGGATTAGTCGGGGTGTAAGGATTGATCGTAAGGTTACATAATGCGTGAAAACGAAACTTTGGCGATGGTATCATGTTGCTCTTGTTCAACTGCGTGTAGAAGACTGCCATGCGGCAAGCTGACGTTTCTCGTAATACCCTCGAAACCCGTATTCGCGTTGCCATCAATCTGGATGGCACGGGTGTTGCCAAGCTCTCTACCGGCGTGGGATTTTTTGATCACATGCTCGACCAGATTGCGCGGCATGGCATGATCGATCTCATGATCGATGCCGTGGGGGATCTGCATATTGATGCACATCACACGATAGAGGATGTAGGCATTACTTTCGGCCAGGCGTTGGCCAAAGCCTTGGGTGACAAAAAAGGCTTGCGCCGCTATGGACATGCTTATGTGCCGCTGGATGAAGCCTTGTCGCGAGTGGTCGTTGATTTGTCTGGCCGTCCCGGTCTGATTTTCAACGTGCCTTTTACGCGTGCCGCCATTGGTGAATTTGATGTCGATTTGATTCACGAGTTTTTTCAGGGATTAGTCAATCACGCAGGAATTTCTCTGCACATTGATAACCTCAGCGGCGTGAATGCCCACCATCAGGCAGAAACCGTGTTCAAGGCCTTTGCCCGTGCATTGCGCATGGCTATTGAGGCCGATGCGCGTGCCGCGGATGCTATTCCTTCGACTAAAGGCTCCCTCTGACTCAAGCATGAACACGATGGCTATGTCGGTTGCAGTGGTCGATTACGGCATGGGTAACTTGCGCTCCGTGGCTAAAGCCATTGAGCATGTGGCGCCCCATGCTTCTGTGCGCGTTACCGCCGATGCGGCTGAAATTGCTGCAGCGAATCGCGTGGTGGTGCCAGGCCAGGGGGCCATGCCGGACTGCATGCGCGAGCTGACTGAGCGGCATCTGCGCGATGCGGTGATGCGTGCTGCTGCTGAAAAACCTTTTTTGGGCATTTGTGTCGGGTTGCAAATGCTGTTTGGGCACGCCGAAGAAGGTGATGTCATGGGGCTTGAGGTTTTAGCCGGGCGTGTGCCACGCTTTCCGCAAGCGGCCATGGTTATGCCTGATGGTTCGCGGCTCAAAGTGCCACATATGGGATGGAATCAGGTACGGCAGAGTGAGGCGCATCGGTCGCATCCGTTATGGGATGGTATTGCCGATGAAACACGTTTTTATTTTGTGCATAGCTATTACGTTGAGCCGCAAGATGCCGTCTGCATTGCAGGGGAGACTACCCATGGCATTACCTTTACCAGCGCCATTGCGCGCGAGAACATCTTTGCCGTCCAATTTCATCCGGAAAAAAGTGCGCAAGCGGGTTTACGCTTGCTGGAAAACTTCATGCGCTGGCAGCCTTGATCAGGCGTCGGCGTTGTTGTGAATTTAACTACGTTGTCCATTGTTGCTAACTTTTCTAACCGTTAATTTTTATGCTGCTCATACCTGCAATTGATTTGAAAGATGGCCATTGTGTCCGTTTAAAACAGGGCGAAATGGATGATGCCACCGTGTTTTCCGAAGACCCGGCCGCCATGGCCCGGCATTGGATTGAACAAGGCGCACGCCGTTTGCATTTGGTTGACCTGAACGGTGCGTTTGCCGGTAAGCCAAAAAACGAATCCGCCATCAAGATGATACTTGCCGAAGTCGGCGATGAAATTCCCGTGCAATTGGGCGGTGGCATTCGGGACCTGGATACTATAGCGCGTTGTCTGGATGATGGAATTCGGTATGTCATTATTGGCACAGCCGCAGTGAAGAACCCCGGATTTTTGCATGATGCTTGTAGTGCCTTTCCCGGGCATATCATTGTTGGGCTGGATGCAAAAGAGGGCAAGGTGGCTGTTGATGGCTGGTCCAAGCTGACCGGTCACGATGTGATTGATCTAGCCAAGAAATTTGAAGGTTATGGTGCCGAGGCAGTGATTTATACCGACATCGGGCGGGACGGCATGTTGTCTGGTGTGAACATCGAAGCAACCGTCAAACTAGCCCAGGCGCTGACTATCCCGGTGATCGCTAGTGGCGGTATGGCAGGCTTACAAGACATCCAGGCGCTGTGCCGGGTGGCGCATGAGGGCATCATGGGGGCAATTACCGGCCGGGCGATTTATGAAGGCACGCTGAACTTCAAAGCTGCGCAAGCCGAGGCAGATTCGCTCTCGGGCCGCTAAGCCTATTTAAGTTCGCGTGCCATGTTAGCCAAACGCATTATTCCCTGTCTTGACGTGAATGCCGGTCGCGTCGTGAAAGGCGTTAATTTCGTCGCGTTACGCGATGCGGGGGATCCTGTTGAAATTGCTCGTCGCTATGACGTACAGGGTGCGGACGAAATTACCTTTCTGGATATCACGGCCAGCTCGGATGAGCGTGACATTATTTTGTACATTATCGAGGCAGTGGCCTCCCAAGTGTTTATTCCGCTCACCGTCGGCGGCGGTGTGCGTGCGGTGACGGATGTACGTCGTTTGCTTAACGCAGGCGCAGATAAAGTCAGCATGAATACTGCAGCGGTGAATAATCCGCAATTAGTAGCTGATGCCGCGGCCAAAGTCGGCACGCAATGCATTGTGGTAGCAATTGATGCCAAGCAGACAAGTCCCGGCAAATGGGAGGTGTTTACCCACGGTGGGCGTAAAAATGTGGGCCTGGATGTGATTGACTGGGCGCGGCAGGTGCAGTTGCTGGGTGCGGGTGAAATTTTGCTTACCAGCATGGATCGTGATGGAACAAAGTCTGGCTTTGATTTAGCATTGACCCGTGCGGTGGCCGATGCCGTTACTATTCCGGTGATTGCCAGTGGCGGCGTGGGAAGCCTCGCGCATTTGGCCGATGGCGTCACACAGGGGCGAGCCGATGCGGTGCTGGCGGCGAGTATTTTCCATTATGGTGAATACACTGTGCGTGAAGCGAAAGAATACATGCGGCAACAGGGTGTCGAGGTGAGGTTATGAGTAAACTCTTGGATGCTTTTGCGAATGAAACTTCCTGGCTGGAGGCGGTCAAATGGGATGCGCAGGGATTGGTGCCGGCGATCGCGCAAGAAGTGTCTGGCGGCGAGGTTTTGATGCTCGCCTGGATGAATCGCGAGGCATTGTCGCTGACAGTAGCCGAAGGTCGAGCGATTTATTGGTCACGTTCGCGTAATAGGCTGTGGCGCAAAGGAGAAGAGTCGGGTCATGTGCAATGGGTCAAGGAAATCCGACTGGATTGCGATAACGATGCGGTCTTGTTGAAGGTGGAGCAAGTTTCAGGCATGGCGTGTCATACTGGGCGCAAGAGTTGTTTTTTCCAGCGTTTTGAGTCGGGGATTTGGCAGACGGTTGATCCTGTACTCAAGGCACCGGAGGATATATACAAATGATAGATTTTGAAGTGCTGCATCGTTTGCAAAAAATCCTGGTTGAGCGAAAAACTGCCGCACCGGATTCTTCCTATGTGGCCAGTTTGTATGCCAAAGGGATTGATTCCATCTGCAAAAAAATCGCCGAGGAATCGGCTGAAACCATTATGGCCGCCAAGGATGGCGACCGTTTGCATCTGGTGCATGAGGTCACTGATCTCTGGTTTCACAGCTTGATGCTGCTTGCTCAATTTGATGTCGGTGTTGATGATGTGGTGGCCGAGTTTCGTCGTCGCGAAGGGATTTCTGGTATCGACGAAAAGAAACGTCGTGGGGCAGGAAAATGAGTGATGCAACAGTGGACTGCATTTTTTGCAAAATCATTCGCGGAGAGATTCCCTCAAGAAAAATTTTTGAGGACGAAGAGATTTTTGTTTTTCATGATATTCAGCCCGCCGCACCGGTACATTTTATGATCGTGCCCAAACAACATATTGGATCTTTGGCTGAGACCGATATGAGCCACCAGAAAACCTTGGGGTATCTGCTTGCCAAAACGGGCGGGCTCGCCAAAAGCCAAGGTTTGAATGATGGCTTTCGTACCGTCATCAACACCGGCCGCGTGGGGGGGCAGGAAGTGTATCATTTGCACGTACATGTACTCGGTGGCCCTGATCCACTGGGCCCTTTGCTGAAAAAGCGTTAAGCAACGAACGATTTAACAAGGAGAACATAATGGGAAGCTTGAGCATCTGGCACTGGTTGATTGTCTTGGTGATTGTTATGCTGGTATTTGGCACCAAGAAGTTGCGGAATATGGGTTCCGACTTGGGCGGTGCAGTTAAAGGCTTTAAAGATGGCATGAGAGATGGCGCAGCAGATGACGCCAGCACGCAAAGCACATCAACCAAGCCTCCCGCGCAGGTGACGGGCCAGACGATTGATGTTGAATCGCACCGCGAGCAATCCAAGTTGTGATTTTTTATGGCCTGATGGTAGCAATAGTTCAAGACTACTGCATCGCCGATTTTTTGTCGTGCTGACACTGCATGTTTGATATCGGATTTTCTGAGCTATTGTTGATCGCGGTAGTTGCGCTCATCGTGATTGGCCCCGAGCGCCTACCCAAAGTGGCACGCACGGCTGGGCTTTTGTCCGGTCGGTTGCGTCGCTACGTCAATGATGTCAAAGCAGATATCAGCCGCGAAATGCAACTCGAAGAATTGAAAAAAATGCAGCAAGATGTGGCTGATCGTATCGTTGCGGCTGAATCTACCGTGCGCCATGAAATGCATGAAGTGGAGTCCGAGATGGCGTCGGCTGTCATGCAAAAAATTGCGCCTCCCGGATTAGAAGCTGAGGATATCGCTGTTGCTCAAGAGGACTCGTTTCGCGCCGTATCATCAGCGCCGACTTTTCCAGGCACTGCGTCGTCTGAAAAAACATCCGCTGAACTGGCAAAAACAGCTACACCCGCCACGCCAACGGAACGCACCTGATGCTGGAAGATCAGGAAAGTTTTCTGTCACATCTGGTTGAATTACGCAATCGGCTGATTCGCATATTGATTGCCGTGCTGATTGTTTTTGTTCCCATGGCATTTTTCGCGCGAGAGCTTTATTCGCTGCTGGCAGCACCGCTCTTGCACGTTTTGCCAGTGGGTGGCACCATGATCGCCACCGATGTTGTCGGTGTATTTCTAGTGCCGATGAAAGTAGCGCTGGTGGTTTCCTTTCTTGTGGTGCTGCCGTATGTTCTGTATCAGATCTGGGCGTTTGTTGCGCCGGGGTTATATGCCCACGAAAAGAAATTTGCCGTGCCAATGTTAATTGCCTCCGTCTTGCTCTTTTTCACGGGAATGGCGTTTGCCTACTTTGCATTTTTCCCCATGGTTTTTGGCTTTATGGCGAAGTTCGCTCCGGTGGGTGTTTCGTGGATGACGGATATTGAGAAATATTTTTCATTTGTGCTCACCATGTTTCTTGCTTTTGGTGCCACGTTTGAGGTGCCGGTGATCGTCATCGTGCTGGTCAAAATGGGGTTTGTGCGCGTTGAAAAACTGCGTGAATGGCGACCTTATGTCATCGTTGGGGCGTTTGTGGTGGGTGCAATTTTTACGCCGCCCGATGTCATCTCACAACTCATGATGGCTTTGCCTATGTGGTTGTTGTTTGAAGTCGGTGTTTTCATGGCAAGCTTCATCACCCAGCCTGCGCTGGCTACTTCGGGCGATAGCTCGCCATAAAGTATCAACCTTAAAGTCGTATAGGGCGATAGGATTTATTGCGGGTTTTCCTCAGCCGGCGGTTTCGGACGCCGGTTGATAGTGACATCCGCATTGAAGGTTTTACCCGCGCGCATTAGCTTGAGGCGAGCGATTTTCCCGGGTTCAAGCGTCGCGATGAGACCGAGCATCGCTTGGGAATCTTTCACGGGTTTGCCCGCCACATCAAGCAGCACATCACCTGGCTGAATGCCGGCCCGCTCGGCCGGTGCACCGCGCACAACACCCGCAATCAGCGCACCTTCGGCGTTGGGCAGCTTGAATGACTCCGCCAGTTCTGGCGTGATCTCTTGCACTTCAACACCAATCCAGCCCCGGGTGACTACACCGTTTTTCACGATTTCTTCCATGATGTTTTTAGCCAGCGATACCGGGATGGCAAAGCCAATGCCCATCGAGCCGCCACTTTGCGAATAAATCGCGGTATTGATGCCGACCAGATTGCCATTCGTATCAATTAACGCGCCGCCTGAATTACCCGGATTAATCGCTGCGTCTGTCTGAATGAAATTTTCAAACGTGTTGATGCCCAGGTGTGATCGGCCAAGTGCAGACACAATGCCTGAGGTGACGGTTTGCCCCACGCCGAATGGATTGCCGATGGCCAACACAATGTCACCTACGCGCAACGTATCGCTATTCCCAAAGGTAATCACCGGCAGCTTATGGTCGGCTGGAATGCGCAGAACTGCCAAGTCGGATTCAGGGTCTGAACCCACCACCTGCGCTTTGTATTTGTGCCCATCGTTGCTCGCGACTTCAATTTCATCTGCGCCATTAACGACATGGAAATTAGTCAGAATATAACCCTCGGGCGAGACCACCACCCCACTGCCCAGGCCAGACCGGCGCTCAGAGCCTTCACCCAGGCGATCACCAAAGAAATGACGAAATACGGGATCGTCCTGCAAGGGGTGGCGCGGTATCTTGATGTCTTGGCTGGTATACACATGGACCACTGCGGGCAAGGCTTTTTGCGCAGCATCGGCGTAGGAGCCCGGGCGGTGCGCAAGGCTCACTGGGGCCTCGACGACTGTGGCCGATGGCGCGGGCAAGGACGATAAATTCGGCCAGTAAGCCAGCCATTCGGGCTTGAGTGTTTTAATCGTGAATAAAAGCGCGATACAAACAGTGATGGTTTGGGCGAAGGTAAGCCAGAGACGGCGCATAATTAAGCTCATTTGGTAATGAAAAGGTTGAAAACAATGCAGCGTGAGGAACTACGGATGACTCTTGACGGGCTGCTTGAGGCCGCACGCTTTCGCGATTATTGCCCAAATGGCTTGCAAGTGGAAGGCAGGGAAGAAGTGCGCCGCGTTGTTTGTGGTGTCACGGCAAGCCAAGCGCTGGTTGATGCGGCGGTTAAACGTCAGGCCGATGCCCTGCTGGTGCATCACGGCTGGTTTTGGAAAGGTGAAGATGGTCGTATTACCGGTTATCGTCGTCAGCGGCTGGCGAGCTTGCTTGCTACTGACATGAGTCTTTTTGCTTACCACCTGCCGCTGGATGCTCACCCGACGCTGGGCAATAATGCGCAACTTGCGGCACGTCTGGGTTGGACGATCGAAGGGCGATTTAGCGAGCAGGACATTGGCTTTTTCGGCGTCCCGCCAGCGCCGACTTTTGCGGGTGATTTGGCTGCTGTCGTTGAGCGCAGCTTAGGGCGCACACCTTTGTTGATAGGCGAAGCGACTCGTCCGATAAAACGCATCGCCTGGTGTACCGGCGGCGCGCAGAGTTATTTTGAAGAAGCATTGGCGACGGGTGCCGATATTTTTGTTTCCGGCGAAATCTCCGAGCAGACGGTGCATCTGGCGCGCGAAACCGGTATGGCGTATCTGGCAGCAGGTCACCATGCGACCGAACGTTATGGCGTGATGGCCTTGGCGGCACAGCTGAACAAAACTTGCGGTATTGAATGCGAATTTATCGACATCGACAATCCGGTGTGATTACTGTAAGCGGAAAGTGACAGGTAACAGGGTCTGGTGCGGGTTGCCGGGCAAGGCCCCGACATGGCGTACGGCATCGAGCGCCGCGTCATCAAGCAGCACATGACCCGAGCTCTTGGCAATTGCCAGGGCACGGATCTGGCCGGTAGCATCCAGCGTCAGCAAGAGCACGACTTCGCCTTCCAACCCTTGGGTTACAGCGAGTGGCGGATAAAACAGATGTTTCGAGAGCATGGCTTGTGCGCGACGCAGGGAAGGGCCCGGAAGGTTTTTCGGCGCTGATTTGGTTGTGAGTGGCAGGGGCAGTGTCGACGGATTGCGTGTCGCGGGGTTTTTCGGGGCGCTGGTCTTTGTGTCGGCTAAAGTGCTCAGTGCAACAGACGCATGGCGCAGCGTGGCTTTGATGGGTACGTTCAAAGGTAAGGGTGCTGGCGTATCGGAAAGCCATGTCAGGGCGAGCAGCAATGCAAGGTGAGCGCTCAAGCTGAGCAGGCAAGAGAAAATAAACCGCATTGTGTGATTTTAGGTGTTAAGCAAGAGACAGCATGCAAATTTTTTTGTGCGCGCACTCCATTGCTTTGCTGCGGATAAGGTGCTGCACCAAAGTGCGGCGTGGTGCGCTGTCAAGGTGCAGTCTGAGGCGAGAAAGGGGAAAAATACCTGAGACATTCACTGTTTCAGGTGTGGCATGAACTCTGCTTGAGCAAGGTAATAACTTTACCGTCTACCGATATGAAATTCATCTATGACGAAATGCGTGACGCTGATGGTGGTGTTCGCGCCAGTTACAAAAGCTTTGCCAATTGGCTCGAATCGACGTTGCCTGAGGTGATTGCGCGCAAGCGCCGCGAAGCGGATTTGGCTTTTCACCGGGTCGGCATCACCTTTGCTGTATATGGGGCGGATAATTCCGGTGCGGAACGCCTGATACCCTTCGACATCGTGCCGCGCATTATTGCTGCCCATGAATGGCGACAAATCGAGGCTGGCTTGCGCCAGCGCGCCAAGGCGCTGAATGCCTTTTTGCATGATGTGTATCACGACCAGAACATTATCAAGGCAGGTCGTATTCCGGCGCAGCAGATCCTCGGCAATGCGCAGTACCGCAAAGAAATGCTTGGCGTCGACGTGCCGGGTAATATTTATGCACACATTGCGGGCATTGATCTGGTGCGGGCGGGAGAGGGCGAGTATTACGTGCTTGAAGATAACCTGCGCACGCCATCAGGCGTTTCCTACATGCTCGAAGACCGCAAAATGATGATGCGGTTGTTCCCCGAGCTATTTTCCCGTCAGGCGATTGCGCCGGTCGAGCATTATCCCGATTTGTTACTCGACAATTTGCGTTCTGTCGCACCGGATAACGAAAGCTATCCGAATGTGGTGGTGATGACGCCGGGCCAATTCAACAGCGCTTATTTTGAGCACGCGTTTCTGGCGCAGCAGATGGGCGTTGAACTGGTGGAGGGGCACGATCTTTTCGTCCAGGATGACACCGTGTTCATGCGCACCACGCACGGGCCGCGCCGGGTGCATGTGATTTATCGCCGCATTGATGACGATTTTCTTGATCCGCTGGCTTTCCGCAAGGATTCCGCGCTCGGTGTGCCGGGCCTGTTTGCCGCCTATCGCGCGGGCCGTGTGACCTTGGCTAATGCGGTTGGAACAGGCATTGCCGACGATAAAGCCATGTATATCCATGTTCCCGAAATGATTCGTTTCTATTGCGACGAGGAGCCGATTCTTTCTAATGTGCCAACGCATGATCTGAGCAAGTCGCAGGAGTTACAGCATGTACTCGAGCATCTAAGCGAACTGGTGGTCAAGGAAGTGCACGGCTCCGGCGGCTACGGCATGCTGGTGGGGCCTGCGGCGAGCAAAGAGGAAATCCGTTTATTCCGCGAAAAAATTATTGCTGAACCGGCTCGCTACATTGCGCAGCCGACTTTGGCTCTATCAACCTGCCCAACTTTTGTCGAGAGCGGCATTGCGCCACGGCATATTGATTTGCGGCCGTTTGTGCTGTCTGGCAAGGATATCACGATGGTGCCTGGTGGGCTGACCCGTGTTGCACTTAAAGAGGGGTCGCTCGTGGTGAATTCTTCGCAGGGCGGGGGTACCAAGGACACCTGGGTACTGGAGAACTGAGATGCTCTCATCAACTGCTGATCATTTGTTCTGGATGGCACGCAGCATGGAACGTGCCGAAAATACGGCGCGGATGCTGGACGTGACGTATCGTATGTCGCTGCTCAAGCATTCCATGGATGTGTTTAACGAGTGGTGCGCGATGTTGTCGATCAGTGGCTTGCACGAAGAGTATGAAGCGCGCTACCCGGAAGTCATCCCGGCGAACGTCATGCATTTCATGACGCTTGACGAAAAGAACCCGGGCAGTATTTTTAGTAGCATCAACAAGGCGCGAGAAAATGCCCGCGCCGTGCGCGGGGCGATTACCTCGGAAATGTGGGAGGCACTTAATCACACCTGGCTGGATATGCGCGAAAGGCAGGCGCGGGGTATTTCTGAAGATGGCATTTCTGATTTTTTTGAGTGGGTCAAGGAGCGCTCACATTTGTCGCGCGGGATTACCTACGGCACTTTGCTGCAGGACGAGGCGTTCCATTTCTTGCGGCTGGGCACATTTCTTGAACGTGCGGACAACACGGCGCGCATTCTCGATGTGAAATATCACGTCTTGCTGCCGAGCCTGACCGATGTTGGTGGCGCTGTTGATTACTATCAATGGAGCGCCCTGTTACGCTCGGTGTCGTCTTTTGAAGCTTATCGCAAAACCTATCGGGATGTAATCACGCCGATGCGGGTGGCTGAGTTGCTGGTCTTGCGTGCCGATATGCCGCGTTCGCTGGCAGCCTGTATGCAGGAAGTCGATCGGCTGGTGCGGCAAATCACTGGCCCACGATCCGGCGAGCTATCGCGTCGCTGCGGGCTGCTGCAAGCCGAGTTGCGCTTTGGTACCGTCGATGGCATTTTCGATAAGGGCTTGCACGAATATCTGAACGAGTTTCTGGCGCGTATCTATGAGTTGGGTGACTTGATCAATACAACGTATTTCTGGTCTACTGATGAATGACGAAGATGTGCCTTTGGGCTTGCCGTTCTGCTGGTGTTCCGCTATGTTTGTCATTTTTTCCTGAACCAAGATTTTGCCATGACTTATTGTGTTGCCACCATGATTGACGCCGGGTTTGTTTTTGCCTCCGATTCGAGGACTAATGCCGGTGTGGACAATATTTCCACGTTTCGCAAAATGAAAATATTCGAGCAGCCCGGTGAGCGGGTGCTGATGATTGTTAACTCCGGTAATCTGGCGGTGACGCAAGCCACCATTAACCATCTGGAGCAAGCGATCCGGCGTAATACCGAGCCCCATCTGATGAGTGTTCAGTCAATGTACGATGTGGCCGAACTGGTTGGGGCGTCGCTGCGCGAAGTGCGCCACCGCGATGGCCCGTTTCTCATGGAAAACAACATTGATTCTGGTGCTAACTTCATCGTCGGCGGACAAATTGCGGGCGAAACGCAGCGTCTTTTCATGGTGTATGCCGAGGGTAACTTTATCGAGGCAATGCCGGAGGCGCCATATTTCCAGATTGGTGAAGTGAAATATGGCAAGCCGATTATTGACCGTGTGATTGCAGCGGGTACCAGCCTTGATGATGCGATCAAATGTGTGCTCGTGTCGTTCGATTCGACCATGCGCTCAAACCTGACCGTTGGCTTGCCGATTGATCTTGCTTGCTACGAGCGGGATACGCTGCGTTTATTGCATTCCCGTCGTTTTGATGAAAACGATTCCTATATGCGCACCTTGAGTCAGAGCTGGAATGAAGGCGTGCGCCGCGCTTTTGCGCAGTTGCCGAATTTTGAATGGAATTGATAACGCGCTGAGTTTGCTTGAGGCTGCCTGATTTTGCCTCTAGCAGCGACGCTGTGGAGAATGCTGGATGACGATACGCGTTGCCTTGAACCATCAGAGCATTTATCGTTTTGACTGTGCGGTCAAACTTTGGCCGCACGAAATTCGACTGCGTCCTGCAGCGCATAGCCGCACGCCGATTCTCAGCTATTCCCTGAATATACAGCCGGCTGAACATTTCATTAACTGGCAGCAGGATCCTTTCGGCAACTGGGTAGCCCGCGTGGTTTTCCCTGAGGATACGGAAGCGCTGGAAATTACCGTTGACCTGGTGGCTGACATGACGGTGATCAATCCCTTCGACTTTTTCATGGCCGAGGATGCCGAGCATTTCCCCTTTGACTACTCGGCTGACTTGAAGCGCGAGCTGGCGCCATATCTCGAAACCGAGCCACTGACGCCAGTGTTCAATGCATGGCTGGCGAGTTCCCGCAGCGATCTGTTGAGCCAGAAAATGCGTACTATTGACATGCTGGTGGCGATCAACCAGCGTGTGCAACGCGACATTGCCTATATCGTGCGTCTGGAGCCGGGGGTGCAGACGCCCGAACAGACGCTTGATTTGAAACGCGGTTCCTGCCGCGATTCTGCCTGGTTGCTTGTGCAGGCGATGCGGCATTACGGACTGGCGGCGCGCTTTGCTTCGGGTTATTTGATTCAACTGGTGTCTGATATGAAGGCGCTTGATGGCCCGTCCGGCACAACCGTCGATTTCACTGATCTGCATGCTTGGGCGGAGGTATATATCCCTGGCGCTGGCTGGATTGGCCTTGATGCGACCTCCGGTCTGTTAGCTGGCGAAGGCCATATTCCATTGGCATGTACCGCCATGCCGGCGTCTGCTGCACCGGTGATTGGCGCGACTGGAAAGTGCGAAGCCCACTTTGATTTTTCCATGCAGATCACTCGCATTCATGAGGATCCACGTGTCACCAAGCCCTATACCGACGTGCAATGGCAGGCGATTCAAGATCTTGGCCATCAGGTGGATACCGAGCTGAAGAAAAATGATGTCAGGCTCACGATGGGTGGTGAGCCCACTTTTATTTCTATCGACGATATGGAAGGCATGGAATGGAACTTCACCGCGTTGTCAGAAAAGAAAAGCGGGTTATCGCGCGAGTTGCTCGTGCGCCTGAAGGACACGCTGGCACCCGGTGCGCTGCTGCATTTCGGTCAGGGCAAGTGGTATCCCGGCGAGCCGCTGCCGCGTTGGGCGCTGGGCTGCTACTGGCGTGTTGACGGCAATCCGCTGTGGTATGAGCCGAAACTGCTGGCAACCACGGCGGTAACGGCGGGCGCTAAACAACATAACGTGCGGGATGCGCAACGCTTTATTCATCATCTCGCGAAATTACTCGGGCTGGATACCGGATTTGTGATTCCGGCCTATGAGGATGTGGTTCATGCTATTGATCAGGAACAGCGTTGGCCAGAGAATTTTGATCCGTTATCAACTGATTTGAAGCTGGACAGTGAACGTCGTCGTATTGCTGGACTGATTGAAAAAGGGTTGGGCGAAGTGGCAGGCTATGTGTTGCCGCTCAAGGCGCTGCTGCTTTCATCGAAGGCAGAGGGCGAGTCCGCTGGTGGCAAGCATCGCCGTATCACCAGTGCCGACTTTTCCTCAAGTCCGTGGCCTTTACGTCGCGAGCACCTGTATCTGGTTTCGGGGGATTCTCCCCTGGGTCTGCGTTTGCCCCTGGCTTCCTTGCCTGAGGTGGCGGCTGAAGACAAGGAGCCCGAGTTTGGCCGTGATCCTTTCGATACGCCGGGTGAACTTCATGTTGTGTCATTACTACACAGTGCAGCGCGTCCGCTGAAAACGGCGAAGCAGCATTACGCGCCCCACGAGATTGTGCATACCGCTTTGTGTGTCGAGGTGCGCGAGGGCGTACTGCATGTTTTCTTGCCGCCCGTGCCATTGCTGGAAAGCTTTGTTGACCTGATCGATGCCATCGAAAAAACGGCGGCTGCGCTATCGTTGCCGATACGTATCGAAGGCTATCCGCCGCCTGACGATCCACGCCTCAAGGTATTCAGGATCACGCCTGACCCCGGTGTGATCGAAGTGAATATTCATCCGGCGCACTCTTGGCCAGAGCTGGTCGAGAATACGGAAACATTGTATGAATTGGCGCGGCAGACGCGGCTGGGCACCGAAAAATTCATGCTTGATGGCCGTCACACCGGCACGGGTGGCGGCAATCATGTCACGCTGGGCGGAGCCACGCCGGCTGACTCACCTTGCCTGCGGCGGCCGGATATGCTGATGAGCCTGATTACCTATTGGCAGAATCATCCGGCATTGTCCTACCTGTTTTCCGGTATGTTCATCGGCCCGACCAGTCAGGCGCCGCGCGTGGATGAGGCGCGGCACGAGAGCCTGTATGAACTGGAAATCGCCTTTCAGCAAATGGCCGAGCGGCTAAAGCCCGGAGAGGAAACCCTGGCGCCCTGGCTGGTGGATCGCCTGTTGCGCAACTTGTTGATTGACCTGTCCGGAAACACGCATCGCGCTGAATTCTGCATCGATAAACTCTATTCGCCCGATGGCTCGGCCGGTCGTCTGGGCCTGCTTGAATTTCGCGGGTTCGAGATGCCACCGCATGCGCAGATGAGCCTGCTGCAAATGCTGCTGTTGCGGGTGCTGGTCGCGCGTTTCTGGCAAGCACCGTATCAAGGCGGCCTGACCCGCTGGGGCACGGAGCTGCATGACCGCTTCATGCTGCCGCACTTTGTCACGCAAGATCTGCACGATGTCGTCCAGGATTTACAACGTGCCGGTTATGCCTTCGATTTTGAATGGTTTGCACCGTTTTTGGAATTTCGTTTTCCGCGCTTTGGCAGTGTGGTGCAGCATAATATTGAAATCGAATTGCGCCAGGCCATCGAGCCTTGGCATGTGCTGGGCGAAGAAGTCGGCGCTGGTGGCACGGCGCGGTACGTCGATTCATCGCTGGAACGCTTGCAGGTCAAAGTGCGCCAGATGAATGACGCGCGCCATATTGTTACCTGCAATGGTCGCCCGCTGCCACTCAGCCCGACCGGCATTCGCGGTGAATATGTCGCTGGCGTGCGTTACCGTGCCTGGGCGCCGCCTTCGGGTTTGCATCCGATGATAGGCGTACATTCGCCGCTGGTGTTCGATCTGGTCGATACCTGGAGCGGGCGTGCCATCGGCGGTTGCACTTATCACGTAGTGCATCCTGGGGGGCGCAGTTACGAGACGTTCCCCGTCAATGCGAATGAAGCAGAGGCACGGCGCGTGGCGCGTTTCTGGAATCACGGCCATACCCCTGGCCCGTTGCATGTCAGGCGTGAAGGTCGCAATCCGGATTACCCCATGACGCTCGACTTGCGTCGTGCGCCAGAAATCTGACTTAATGATATGGCAAGCGACATGGAAGCTGAGCAACAACAGCAACAACAGCAACAGCAACAGTAGCGGTTTGGCCGGCCGGTATACTGCACGTTATGAAAAAACTGCCTGCCTGCCTGTGCATTCTGGCGACCACATTGTCTACTGCGCTGGCCAATCCGCTGGCCAATCTGTTTGCTACCGCGCCTGCTTCGGCTACCAGCCTGCCGGATCGCGTCGCATTTTCGGTTGCCATTGAGCGCGGTGATGTGGCGCAGGCGCGCGCATGGCTGGATACTGGCCTGCCGCCGGATTTTGAAGGCAGCCTGATTGGCAGCGGCTTGATGATCGGCGCATGGGAAGGAAATATTTCCATGATGGCGTTGTTTCTGTCGCGCGGGGCAGATGTCAATGCGGTAAATGCGCATGGTGAAACCGCCTTGTTGCATGCCAGCTGGAAGGGACATCTTGACGCCGTGCGCTGGCTTATTGCACAGGGTGCGCAACCCGGTCGGCAGGGTAAGGCATGGTCTGCATTGCACTACGCCGCGTTTGCCGGGCACGAGGCCATTGTGCGCTATTTGCTGACACAGGGCGCTGAGGTGAATGCCTTGTCGCCGAATGGTTCAACACCCCTCATGATGGCCGCAAGAGAAGGGCAGGCCGAGATTGCAACTGCCTTGCTCAAAGCCGGAGCACAAGGCGGGATCAATAATGACAATGGCGAAAATGCGGTGCGTTGGGCGATGCGCAACAATAACGTGATCATTGCCCGCGAGATCGCTGGCAGCAAAAATTTTGCTGCCATTGCTGCCCAGCCAGCGGGCAGCTGGGGTCAGGCGATACGTTCGCAGCCCGTATCGGATAGTGTCGATAGGTTGTTGCAGCAGGCCAGGAAAATGGCAGTGGCGGGGCAGCATGACGCCGCATTAAAACTGTATCGCGATGCGCTGGTGACGATTCACAAGGCAGAGAAGCCCGTGAGCAGAACGACTGCGCCGCGCACCGCCACAGGCCTGATGATTTCAGCGCAGCGTGGCAACCCGGCGGTGCAATCTGCGGGGCTGCGTTATGCCACGCCAAGGGTTGGATCGGCAGTTGGCACGGCTACTGAAAGAATCAGCAATAGCACCAAGGAGATGAATGCTGCTGCTGATCCAGCAGAAGAACTTTTACACCGCGCCCGTGTGCTTGAAGCGGCTGGTCATCGTGGCGAGGCGCTGGCCGCGTATCGTCAGGCGGCTGCCTTGATGCGCGGCGCACAGGCCGCTCGCTGACTCCCTGGTTGAGTCGGTTGTTATTTTTTTAAACGGTGCGCAAAAACCTGGCGTAACTTCGCCGCTTTCGGCCCAACAACAAACTGGCAGTAGGGCTGGTTGGGATTATTTGCAAAATAATTCTGGTGATACGCTTCCGCCGGCCAGAAAGTCGGTGCTGGCAAGACGGCGGTGACGATAGGTTCCGGCCATATTTGATTCGCGGTGAGCTCGGCAATCAGTACATTTGCACTGGTGGCTTGTTCGGCATCATGAGTGAAAATGACGGAGCGATATTGCGTGCCAACATCGTTGCCCTGCCGGTTGAGCGTGGTCGGATCATGAATGGCAAAAAAGGCTTCGAGCAGTGTGTGGTAGTCAATGAGCGTCGGATCGAAATGCACTTGAACGACTTCCGCATGGCCGGTGCGCTCACTGCACACGCTGGTGTAATCGGGATTGTCCGTGTAACCGCCCGCATAGCCGGAGATCACTGAATTTATCCCGGCGAGTTGAATGAAGGCCGCTTCAAGGCACCAGAAACAACCGCCACCTAACGTCGCCAGTTGCATCGGTTGATGAGTTTGAGGGGGGGGCGTCATGGCATTTTGGTCTGGGTTGGTAGAAAACAGTGAACAGGATAAAAGCAAATTCATCCTATTGAAAGATATGGGGAGGGAAATCGGGGAGGGAAGCACAGGCAATAACAAACGCAAACGCTGTGAGTTCAAGGCCAAGCAGGATGGTAAAGCCTCATGGTATTATCTTGCACCGCAACAAAAGGGCGGGACAGCCAAGTCACTTCAAGTCGCTGTCACTCTACCCCTTGCAAGCCATTTTTGAGATTCCATCCACTTTCCCGCCCTTAAGTCATTCAGTTACCCAGTCTGCCTGGTTTGCACATGCCTTTACCTGCTCCCACTGTTTCTCGAAAAATAGTTCATATTCGCCGCGTCGAAATCGAATGCTGGCATCGTGAAGATGGAATGCTGGATATTGAAGCACGCATGACTGATCTGAAAGACAAGGATTATCCGCTGCCACCTTCGCTGGGCGTGCGCATTAAAGGCGAGCCTTTGCATGATATGCGCGTGCGGGTTACCGTGGATCTCAACATGACCATTCACGACGCAGTTGCCAGTTCAGATGCGGTGCCCTATCCCGGCGGTTGCGACACGATTGCACCGGTGTATCGGCAATTGATTGGCTTGAGCTTACTCAAAGGCTTTCGTCGTGCGGTGACTGAGCGCTTTGGCGGGGTGCGTGGCTGCTCACATGTTACCGAGCTGCTGGGCGCGTTGCCCACCGCTGCTTTCCAGACCATGGCTAGTCTTCAGCGCGAGGATGGCGTCATGGATTGGGACGATCGAGTCACAAGACAACCTGTTCAGCTCGATAAATGCCATGCGCTGGAAATTTCTTCGGAGACCGTGCGGCGCTTCTATCCGCGATGGTATGTACAAAATAAGGCCGACAACTAAATTAGGCCGGTTAAAATCAAAAAGTCTCATCATTTTCAAACACCATTACCCCCCCCAGTAGCATTAACCATTGACCACAAGGATAAGGATGACGCATGAAAATTCATGAATATCAGGGTAAGGAACTCCTGAAACAATTTGGGATGACCGTGCCAACGGGCATTCCGTGTTTTTCTGTTGATGAGGCGGTGAAAGCTGCCGAAGAGCTCGGCAAGACGCTGGGCACCAAGGTATGGGTTGTGAAGGCACAAATTCACGCCGGTGGACGCGGCAAGGGTGGTGGCGTGAAGGTGGCCAAATCGCTTGACGAAGTGCGTCAATACGCCAGCCAGATTCTGGGCATGCAGCTCATCACGCATCAAACGAGCGCTACCGGGCAAAAAGTGAATCGTCTGCTGATCGAAGAAGGCGCCGACATCAAAAAAGAATATTACCTCGCGGTGCTAACCGACCGCGCCACGCAAAAGGTCGCGATCATGGCATCCTCCGAAGGCGGGATGGATATCGAAGAAGTTGCCCACGCCACGCCGGAAAAGATCCTCAAAGAATTCATCGACCCCCTGGTAGGCGTCACTGACCAGCAGGCGCTGCTTTTAGCGCAAGGCATTGGCGTGCCGGCAGCTTCGCAAGCCGATGCGGTTCAGCAGATCAAAGCACTGTACACCTGCTACATGGAAACAGATGCCAGCCTGGCCGAAATCAATCCGCTGATTTTGGAAGGCAGCGGCAAGATCAAGGCGCTGGATGCAAAGTTCAACTTCGATCCCAACGCACTGTTCCGCCATCCAGAAATTGTGGCTTATCGTGATCTGGATGAAGAAGATCCAGCCGAAATCGAAGCCTCGAAATTTGATCTGGCGTATATCTCGCTCGACGGCAACATCGGGTGCCTCGTCAATGGCGCTGGCCTGGCCATGGCGACCATGGATACCATCAAGCTGTTCGGCGCGGAACCCGCCAACTTCCTTGATGTCGGCGGTGGCGCGACGACCGAGAAAGTGACCGAAGCATTCAAGATCATGCTCAAGAATCCTGCTGTCAAGGGCATTTTGGTAAATATCTTCGGCGGCATCATGAAGTGCGACACCATTGCCAATGGTGTGGTCACCGCTGCGCGCGAAACGCATCTTTCGGTGCCGTTGGTCGTGCGCATGAAAGGCACGAATGAAGATCTCGGCAAGCAGATTCTGAAAGACTCCGGCCTACCGATTATTTCTGCCGATACCATGGCCGATGCGGCCACCAAGATCGTCGCCGCGCTTCGCCAAGAATCACGCTAAGGAAAATTAACCATGTCCATTCTGATTGATAAAAACACCAAGGTCATCACGCAAGGCATTACCGGTAAAACCGGGCAGTTCCATACTGAAAAATGTCAGGAATACGCCAACGGCAAGAATTGCTTTGTTGCTGGCGTAAATCCGAAAAAAGCGGGCGAGAGCATTTTCAACATTCCCATTTACGCTTCCGTCAAGGAAGCCCAATCGGAAACAGGCGCAACGGTTTCCGTTATTTATGTGCCGCCCGCAGGTGCAGCCGACGCGATCTGGGAAGCTTGCGAAGCCGACCTCGACTTGGCCATCTGCATCACCGAAGGCATTCCTGTGCGCGACATGCTGATGGTGCGTAACAAGATGAAGAAAAAAGTGGCTGCCGGTGGCAAAGAGACCCTGCTGCTCGGTCCCAACTGCCCTGGCCTGATTACGCCGGATGAAATCAAGATCGGCATCATGCCCGGCCATATTCATCGCAAGGGCCGTATCGGGGTGGTTTCGCGTTCCGGCACCTTGACCTATGAAGCGGTGGCGCAGCTTACCGAAATCGGCCTGGGCCAATCGTCGGCAGTCGGTATTGGTGGCGATCCGATCAACGGGTTAAAACATATCGACATCATGCGGATGTTCAATGAGGATCCGGAAACTGATGCGGTGATCATGATTGGCGAAATCGGCGGTCCGGACGAAGCCGATGCGGCACTATGGTGCAAAGCCCACATGAAAAAACCCATCGTCGGCTTTATCGCTGGCGTGACAGCACCTGCGGGCAAACGCATGGGCCATGCGGGTGCGTTGATTTCCGGCGGGGCGGATACGGCAGAGGCCAAGTTGGCGGTTATGGAAGATTGTGGTTTCAAGGTAACACGCAATCCGTCAGAAATGGCTAAATTGCTCAAAGCCATGCTGTAACGAAAAGTCGGCGCTGGTCATACGGCGCGAGAACTGAAAAAAGCCGCTCCAGCGCATGCCGGAGCGGCTTTTTTGTTTTCAGGGCTAGTGAAACTTACCGTGTTGCCTTGTATTATTCAAACCCACCAAGCAGGAACGGCGCGCGAGCTCGAGCCATTGCTCCTGTGTAGATTAATATATTTACGGAGCTGAACAATGCAGCGTGATGTCGTGCTGGAAATAGTCACTCGGACAGATGCAGGCAAGGTTCGATCAAATAACGAGGATTCTGTTTTGGCGAACGCTGCATGTGGCATTGTCGTCCTTGCCGATGGCATGGGTGGCTATAACGCAGGCGAAGTTGCCAGCGGCATGGCTACCTCGATGCTAGGGAAGTGGCTGGAAAATTCTGCTGCCAAGCGTGAGGTGGGGGCCACGCTGGCCGCTGCCTTGTCCTCGACGCACGTCGCATTGGACATCGGGGTTACCGAAACCAATCGGGCTATCTTTTCGGCGGCACAAAGCCAGGCACAGTATGCCGGCATGGGAACTACACTCGTCATTGGGGTGTTTCAAGGCAATCAGCTGACCGTGGCGCATATTGGTGACTCTCGTGCGTATCGATGGCGAGATAACGAATTTATTCAAATCACCCGGGATCACTCGTGGCTGGAAGAAAAAATCGCCAGTGGATTATTGACTCGTGAGCAGGCACAATTGTCGCGAAATAAAAATCTGGTGACGCGCGCTGTAGGCATTGATGCGCAAGTCTCTGCTGAAATCCACGATTTTGAGGTAATGAGTGAGGATGTTTATCTATTTTGTTCTGACGGACTCAATGATATGGTGTCGGATAAAGAGATTGGCATGACGCTGAATGCGTTGTCGGCTAATCTCGATTTGTGTGCGTCGCAGTTGATACAATCAGCAAATGACAATGGCGGGTGCGATAATGTTTCTGTCATTCTGGTCAAGGTAAAAGAACCGATCCCGAGCCCGGTTTCTGTTAGCTGGTGGCATCGCCTCTTAACTTGTTTCAAGTAATGTAGAGTCATGAAGGAATAAAAGAATGTCAAAACTCATACTTAGCATTGATGGTGCGACTCTTAAAGAAATCCCGCTCACCAAAGAGCGAACGACGATTGGTCGCAAACCGCATAACGACATTCAGATTGATAATCTGGCCATCTCTGGCGAGCACGCCGCCATTATTACTATTTATAACGATTCCTTCCTGGAAGACCTCAATAGTACAAATGGTACTTTCGTCAATAACCAGTCAATCAAAAAACATTTTTTACAGACTGGGGATGTCATCACGTTAGGTAAATACAGCCTTAAGTATGTAAGTGACGTTGTGCACTCTCCCCGCAATGATGATTTTGAGCGCACCTTGATTTTTCGCCCTGGCACAGTGGCCATGGCTGCTGCCATGACGCCATCGGCTGAAAGCCATAACGCAGCAAGTGCAGTAACAAATGCTGCACCCCCGGCGCCAAATAACGAAGTCATGGCACAACCTGTTGTTGCGCCGGACCCGGTAGATCATGCCACCCCAACGCCTGTAGCTTCAACTCTTGCTGCGACCGAACCTGTTGCACCGCTGCCATTGGGTGCGATCCAAATTCTTTCGGGTAGTAATGCGGGTAAGGAATTGGAGCTAACCAAGAGTCTTACCACGCTGGGTAAGCCCAAGATTCAAGTGGCGGTGATTGCGCGCTTACCCCAAGGCTATTTTATTACCCACGTCGAAGGCGCAAGTTTTCCTGCGGTCAATGGCACACTGATCGGTGCCCAGGCGCAGCCGCTCAGAGACTACGATGTTATTGATTTGGCGGGGATCAAAATGACCTTCTTTTTGAAAAATTGATGGCAGCGCTTCAATCAACGGATTCTGGCCAAAAGTATGTGACATTTGTTGGATTAGTACTTATCGCCTCATTGCAGAACCTTTCAACCTGCGTTGGTCAATCGACTAGCGATAATTGACATGAAAATACGTGTGCTCGGGTGTAGTGGCGGGATAGGTGGCCATCATCTACGGACAACGTCATTTTTGGTTGATCATGACATCCTGATTGATGCAGGTACAGGTGTTGGCGATTTATCCATTGCCGAGTTAAAGCAAATCGATCATGTGTTTATTACACATTCTCACTTGGACCATGTGACATCGTTGGCTTTCATTGTTGACGCCGTTGGCGATATGCGGGATCGACCGCTGATCATTCATGCAACCGAAGCCACCATTCGTATTCTGCGCGAGCATATTTTTAATTGGCTAATTTGGCCAGACTTCAGCCAGATGCCACACGATAAACCATTCCTTGCTTACTCGCCGATTCTTGTGGGAGAAACTGTGACGATCAAGGGCCGCATGATTACCCCGCTACCTGCGAACCATACCGTGCCTGCGGTGGGATATCAGCTTGATTCTGGCAATGCAAGCCTGGTTTTTTCAGGTGATACCGGTCCTTGCCCTGAATTTTGGACGGTGGTAAATAAAATTCAAAACCTGAGTTATTTGATCATCGAATGCGCTTTTCCTGATCAGGAAAAAGAACTTGCCATTAAGTCGCTGCATCTGTGCCCTAGTTTGTTGATGAAAGAGCTAGTCCAGTGGCAGCATGAAGCAGAGATTTTTATTACCCACTTGAAACCCGGGCAAATCGAAATGACGATGCAGGAGCTGGCGGCTTATAGCGGTGCATATCATTTGCGAATTTTACAAGGACATCAAATATTTCAAATATGAACTATTCGACACTCATTTCTGAAGCCGTGCTTGCGATAAAACTCATTTTCGCCATAGGGCATGGTGACTCCAGCAGGCTAGTTGGCTTTTTGAGTAACATCTTTGAGCGAGATCGATGCGACGAGATGGCTTCTCTGGAAATTATTAAATGAATACCCTAGTGAACAAAAAAATTGATGGACCGGGAGCAGAAGGCGAAAGCCGCCTGGTTTTCTTGAAGAATCTGCAGACGGTGACTAACAGAATTCATTCGGCATCAGATATTGATGAACTCATGCTGGAGCTTTCAGTCGATGTATGTGGCCTGTTTAATGCGGATCGCTTAACTATTTACGCTGTTGGCGAAGATAAAGCATCGATTGTCTCGAAAGTAAAAACAGGACTGAATACATTAAAGGATTTGCGTCTGCCTATTTCCGAGCAAAGCATTGCGGGACACGTCGCGCTTTCCAGAAGTATTGTAAATATTCGCGATGTGTATGACGAAACGGAGCTCAACGCGATCAGTCCCTTGCTCCGATTTTTGAAGGAAGTCGATAAACGTACAGGCTATCGCACCAAGCAGATGCTTGTTGCACCGATCATTGATGTACCAAGTAATGATCTGATCGGTGTGGTGCAGATACTTAATACTAAAGATGGAGCGCCTTTTTCGAGGGTAGCTGAGGAGGGTATCAAGAGCTTATGCGAAACACTCGCGATTGCGTTTTCTCAGCGCAACAAGTTAGTTCAGGCGGTGAAAACAAAATACGACTTTCTCATCGCCGATGCAGTGATTTCTGCACAAGAGCTTGAGTTAGCACAGCGTACAGCTCGACGTAAAAATCTTGACTTGGAAGAAGTGCTGATCAACGAGTTTCAGGTTAAGCCAGGTATGTTGGGTGTTGCACTAGCCAAGTTCTTTGGTGTGCCTTATGAGCCATTCAGAAGCGATCGCATCAAGCCTGTCGATTTACTCAAAAATCTAAAATGGGAATACCTGCAGCAAAATCAGTGGGCGCCTGTTGAAGAAGGGGCAGGAGGCATTGTGGTTGTTTGTACAGACCCCGAGCAGGTGATGGGCGCGCGAGTAGTGAAGAATATTTTTCCGCGGGGCAAGATTGACTATCGTGTCACGTCACATCACGAATTTCGCCAAACCCTTGATCAGCTTTTTGGCGCGAGCGGAGTGCCCGGGTTTACCGACGATAGTTCAGTGGGCGATATGCTCGCTACGCTTGACCAGGATGAGATGGAAGCCGAAGGCGGGGGACTCGAAATTTCGGCAGCAGCAGATAATGAGCTTGTCAAACTGGTGAATAAAATCATTATCGATGCTTATCAGCAGGGGGCATCGGACATCCACATCGAGCCTGGCCTGGGCAAGGATAAAGTGCTGATTCGTTTTCGCAAGGATGGCACGTTAGTTAAATACATCGAAGTGCCAGCCAGTTACCGCAGTGCCATGGTCGCACGTTTGAAAATCATGTGCGACCTTGATATTGCCGAACGCCGCAAGCCGCAAGATGGCAAGATCAAGTTCAAGAAATATGGCCCGCTGGATATTGAATTGCGGGTAGCAACGATTCCCTCTACAGGTGGCGTTGAAGATGTGGTGATGCGGATTCTTGCCGGGGGTGAGCCCATCCCGCTCGATAAGCTGGGTGTCCTGCCAGCCAACCTGGAAAAACTCAAGGCAACCATCGCCAAACCCTACGGCCTCTTTTTTGTTTGCGGCCCGACGGGTTCCGGCAAAACCACTACACTGCACTCGGTGTTGGGTTACTTGAATACAGTTGACACCAAAATATGGACCGCTGAAGACCCGGTGGAAATCACCCAGAAAGGCCTGCGTCAAGTACAGGTGAACAAGAAGGTGATGGATTTTCCCACGGTCATGAAGGCTTTCTTGCGTGCCGACCCGGACATCATCATGGTCGGTGAAATGCGTGATGCCGAAACCACCAGCATCGGTATCGAAGCCTCGCTTACCGGCCATTTGGTGTTTGCTACGCTACACACTAACAGCGCGCCAGAATCCATCATCCGTCTGCTCGATATGGGTATGGACCCGTTTAATTTCTCCGATGCCTTGCTTGGCATTCTTGCTCAGCGCCTGGCCAAACGGCTTTGCAAGTGCAAGGAGGCGTATGTCCCTGAGCCTGACGAGGTCAGGCTGTTCATGACCGAATACTGCACTGAGCTGATGAATACAGAGGCCTTCAAAACGGATTTTCACGCGGCTTACGATGCGACATTGGCGCGCCTGATCAAGGCTTATGGCAAGGAAGGACATCTTGTGTTTTATCGTGCCAAAGGATGTGATGTCTGTGGGGGAACCGGTTACAAGGGGCGCGCGGGCTTACATGAGCTAATGATAGGCACCGAGCCTTTGAAAAAACTGATTCAAGAGCATGCCCGCGTCACCCAGCTATTTTCGCAAGCACTTGACGACGGCATGCTGACGTTGAAAATGGATGGTCTGGAAAAAGCTCTGCAAGGCGTGACAGACGTCAAGCAGGTACGTGCGGTATGCATCAAATAAGGCGCTCACTATGAAAAAAGACAATAAACTCTTTCCGCGTCTGGAACAACTCAACATCATTGGAGCGTCGCTGTCGAAAGAGCACGATATTCATCGTCTGATTGAGGCCATCCTGGTCGCTGCCAAAACCATCACTCATGCTGACGGCGGCACGCTTTATCTCTTGACAGAAGATCGATCAGCCTTGCGTTTTGAGATCATGCGCACTGACTCATTAAATATTTCGATGGGTGGCACGACAGGGCAGCCGGTTACTTTCCCTGATCTGCCCCTCATTAACAGTAAAGGCCGGCCCAATACCGCGATGGTAGCCGCGTATGCCGCCATCCATATCAAGACGATCAATATCGCTGATGCGTATATGGAAGAAGGCTTTGATTTTTCCGGCACGCGTGCGTTTGACGAGCAAACAGGCTATCGCTCGCAATCTTTCCTCACGGTACCGATGGTCAATCACGAAGACGAACTCATTGGCGTGCTGCAACTGATTAATGCGTTCGATCCGGTCAAAAGAGAGGTGATTGCCTTTTCCGCAGCCGATCAAAGCCTGGCTGAGTCGCTTGCATCACAAGCCGCCATCGCGCTGACTACCCGACAGTTAATCAACCAGCAAGAAGAGCTTTTCGAATCATTCATCAGGCTCATCAATCTGGCGATTGACGAAAAATCACCCTATACCGGCGGCCACTGCCAGCGAGTGCCGGCGCTAACCATGATGCTGGCCGAAGCCGTGAATGCCACCACGACAGGCCCATTAGCTGCGTTTACCATGAATGACCAGGATCGTTACGAGCTAAAAATTGCCGGCTTGTTACACGATTGCGGCAAAGTCACCACGCCTGTGCATGTGGTCGATAAAGCCACCAAACTGCAAACTATTTTTGATCGCATTCATTTGGTTGATACCCGCTTTGAGGTATTAAAGCGCGATGCCGAAATTACCGCCTTGCGCCAGCAATTAGCCCTGCGCGCAAAAACCGATGCATCAGCCGAAGCCCGCGTGCAGAGCACGCTGGCTGAACAACTGCGTGCGTTGGATGCAGACCGTGCTTTTCTGCGTCAGGCGAATATCGGTTGTGAATCCATGGCTGCAAGCGATCAACAACGCGTGCGCACGATCGGCACTGAGCGGGAATGGCGGAATGTGGATGGCTTGCAGACTGAGTTTCTTACCGCAGAAGAAATAGAAAATCTCACCATCCGCTCTGGCACGCTAACGCAAAAAGAACGCGAAACCATCAACTATCACATCGTCGCCACCAACAAGATGCTGGAACAATTACCCTGGCCCAAGCATTTGAAAAATGTACCTGAATACGCTGGTGGCCATCACGAGCGTATGGATGGCAAAGGTTATCCCAAGGGCCTCACGCGCGAGCAAATGAGCGTGCAGGCGCGCACCATGGGGATTGCCGACATTTTCGAGGCACTCACCGCGCGCGACCGGCCCTACAAGAATGGCATGAAGCTCTCGCAGGCGATGAAGATTCTCGCCAATTTCAAGAAGAACGGCCACATTGATCCCGATCTCTTTGATATTTTTTTCAAGCAAGGCGTTTATCAACGTTATGCCGAGCAGTTTCTTGAATCTGAGCAAATAGACGCCGTGAATGAGGCGGATCTATTGACGTAATGCGGAATTAATTTGAAAGAATGTGACACAATGTGACATGTTGTGACGTTTTTTGTCAGGTAGTATGCAGAATTTTTTAAAGGGTTACGTGCAAATGCTGGTGTAGTCAGCGTTTCATATTTTGGCATGGCCTGTGCTTTATCCATCGTAGCGGCATCCGTCGCATTTCTTTGCAAAGGAGATTACATATGAACAAGCTGCAAAAGGGTTTTACCCTGATCGAGCTGATGATTGTCGTGGCAATTATCGGCATTCTGGCCGCGATTGCGATTCCGCAGTTCACCGAGTACACCAAGAAGGGCGAGAACAAGGCCGCACAGTCGGATGCGAAAAATCTGCTGACTTCTGCACTCGCTAACGCTAACTAATTCAAAGGACATTCAAATGAAAAAGATACTTGTGATTGGTTTGATCTCCAGCTTCTTCTCGGCAGGCGCGTTTGCTGCGGCCTGTGATGGCTCCGGCACAAATGCGAATGTTACGGCACCTAGCTCTTCAACCGGGCCAACTGGTGAACTATGTGCCTGCAATGGCGGGGTTGCCGCCAAGGTGCTGATTAATGGAGGTGCTGGTGTCGCGGTAGCGACGCCGGTTTTTGTTAGAACAGGTTTTGATATGCAGTGTTCTGCAAACACGATTGTAAGCTTCAACGAAGTTTCAGGCGTTGCATTTGCTGTGGCTTCCGGTTCTAAAAAGGGTAATAAGACGTTCATTGGTTCAAGTGCGGGTGGCGGGATTGCTGAGTCTGGTACCTGTGCCACTACTGGGTGCACTGGTGCTAACGTGACGACTGCAAACGGCTTGGCGACGACTGCCTCCTCCTCGTAATTAAGGCTGTTTTTCATTAGAAAAGAGCGCACCCACTGGTGCGCTCTTTTTCCTTAAGGTGACGCCATGTGGCAGTTCATGCTTTCCGCCGGACGTGCCGGGCTGCGTAGCCGGAGTATTCAGTCCATCCTGATTCTCGGTGCTTTGCTGATGGGGGTCGCGTATCTTTCCGCGTCGTTTTCTCCGCGTCAACCGCAGACGGTGGCGCTGGATGTGGGTTTGTCTGGCCTGCGTATCACGCTGATTTTGTTTTCACTGTTCTGGGTGCAAGAGCTGGTCGCGCGTGAAATCGAGCGGCGCACGGTGTTGTTTTCACTCACTTATCCAGTGCCTCGTGGCCGCTATATTGTCGGCCGCTATCTGGGCGTGCTCGGGCTGCTGGCCCTGGCAGCCTTGCTGCTCGGGCTTTTGCTCTGGGTAGTGGTGCTGGGTTTGGGCAAAGGTTACGCGCAGGGTTTTTCGGTAGTTCTTGGTTTGCCCTACTGGAGCACCGTAGCCGGGTTGTGGATTGATGCAGCGGTGGTTGCAGCCTTTGCGCTGTGGGTTTCCACCTTCTCTACCGTGCCGATGCTGCCTTTGGCGCTGGGCCTGGCGTTTGCCGTGGGTGGCAAGAGCCTGGGCGCGGTGGCCGAGTATCTGGCCAGGGGGGCGGACGGCGACCAGGCATTGATGCGTTTGGCGCCGGTCATTGAGGCCATTCAATGGGTGCTACCTGATCTGTCGCGGCTTGATTTTCGGGCATGGCCGATGTACGACCTGGCACCTGCGAGTCAGGCGGTCGAGTTGGGTTTATTGATGGCGGCAAGTTACGCCGCACTGCTGCTCACCCTGGCGGTGATGACCTTCACCTGCCGGGATTTTGAATAACCAGCGTGAATAGTCGGCGCTCATGAGACGGCGGATAGAGTGAATATCGTGACCAGTTTGCGCAAACAATGGCCGGTCGCCATCATGGCGGTGCTTTTGGCACTCACTTTTGCCGCCATCACGCAGCGGTTGAAATCTGCGCCACGGCAGATGGTTGTCGTCGAGATGCAAGTGGCCTTGCCGTTATTCGTGCAAGTGTTCCTGGCCATGGGCGACCGTTATCTGGCAGCCAACATCGCGGCGATTCGCGCCCTGGTTGTCTCCACCGAGAAAATGAAACCCGAGGATTACGCCATTCTCGGCAAAGTGCAAAAAGATGTGTCCTGGCTCAATCCCGCGCATGAAGATAACTACTACATAGCCTTCGCGATTCTGCCTCAGTATGGCGAAGTGGATGCGACGCAAACGATTCTCGCGCGTGCCAGCCGCGTGCGATTTTTCGATTACCAGCCCGCGTTTTTTTACGGCTTCAATCAGTGGTATTACAAACACGATCCGGCAGGCGCTGCTGCCTGGATGCGTGAAGCCGCATTAAAACTGCCCGACCCCGACCAGCAACTGACCATGCAGAACATGGCCGCGCGCTGGGCGGATAAAGCGCAGGATACCGAGCTGGCGATTCGCATCGTCGAGGCGATGGTTAAAGAAGCGCGGCGTAAGGATTTTCGCGTCTATCTCGAACAGCGGGTAGCGCGTTTGCGCCAATTGCAGCAGCTGAAAATGGCAGCGGAAAGTTACCATGAGCGCTTCGGCGCGCCCGTACCCAACCTGCAGGAACTGGTTAATTCCGGGATTCTCCCCGCGCTGCCGCAAGATCCATTCGGTTTCGGCTTTGGTTTCGACCGGCAGGGCAACATCGCTTTACGTACATCACCTCCGCCATCATGACTCATGCCATAGACATCCACGACCTGCGCAAAACCTACCCGCGCCGCTGGGCATCGCCGCCGTTTGAGGCATTGAAGGGCGTTTCATTAACCGTTGCCGAGGGCGAAGTGTTTGGCTTCATCGGCCCGAATGGTGCGGGCAAGAGCACGCTGATCAAGATCCTTACCGGCGTGATGCGCCCATCGCAGGGCAATGCCGCCCTGTTTGGCGTCGACGTGCTGAATAGCGCTGCGCGCAAGGGCCTCGGCTATGTGCCGGAAAACCCCAGTCTGCCGGATTATCTGACGCCGCTGGAAATTCTTGGCATGGGGCTGACATTGCACAAGCGGCAAATGGGGAAACAGCGGGCGAATCAAAAGGCGCACTGCATGCAATGGCTTGAGCGCCTTGGTCTGGGCGAGGTCGCCAATAAAACCGTGCGCGGGTTTTCCAAAGGCATGGCGCAGCGCACGGCGCTGGCGCATGCGCTGGCGGTGCAGCCGCGCCTGTTGATTCTCGACGAGCCGCTGTCTGGCCTCGACCCGATCGGCCGCCGTGATGTAGTGGATATCCTCGCCGACTACCGGCAGCAGGGCGGCACGATTTTTTTGACTTCGCATGTGCTGCACGATGTCGAACGCCTGGCCGACCGCTTTGGCCTGATCCACAAGGGCGAACTGCGCGCTGTGCGCTCACCGGCCGAGTTGGCAGGCGAGGATGATCGCGTGCTGGTGCGCAGCCAGGGCGCGGCCGTGGTGTTGACCGGCATGCAGCCAGAACCCGGCGGCCGCTGGGTGATCGAAGTGCCGCGCACCGCACTGTGGCCAACCCTGCATGCACTGGAAGCTGCCGGGCATGCCGTGATCGAGGTTAAACCGACGCTATCGCTGGAAACGGCGTTCATGCATGTCGTCCAGGGCGGCTGAAAAAGCGACTGAAAAGTCGGCTCTGCTGATACGGCACGGCCCCTGGGCAACAGGCAGCTTGCTGCTGCTGGCTTTCCTGTTCTGGCTGCTTAATCATCCCTATCAAGGCATCTGGCACGATGCGCGCGTGTATGGGCTGATCGCTGCGCACTGGATTTATCCCGAGGCGCTAGCCAACGATCTGTTCTTCCGCTTTGGTTCGCAAGGCAGTCTTAGCCTGTTCACCCCAGTCTATGGCGAGCTGGTGCGTGTGCTGGGGCTGGATGTCGCCGCGCGATTGGTCGTGCTTTCAGGCGGTGCGCTGTGGGTTGCGGCGTTGTTTGCGCTTTCACGCACGATGCTGGCTAATGAGCGTGGCGACACGCTGGCGGGGCGCTTTGCGGTGCTGTTCGGCGTGATGTTATCAGTAAGTTATTCGCCCAACGCATCAGTTTTTGTGCTCAATGAAAACTTCGCCACGGCGCGCTCGTGGGCCATGCCAGCCGGCGTCATAGCAGTAGGACTGCTGGCCGTCGGCAGGACGTGGTGGGCCAGCGGGGTTGCGCTATTGTCATGTCTTTTGCATCCTTTGCTGGGTATCTGGCCCTTGGTGCTGATTGTACTTACCCGTCTGCCGATGCGCCAGGCGCTTGCGCTGACGTTACTCCCCACGCTGGCTTTGATAGCTATTGGTATGCTCAATTTAGATGCTCCGCGCTGGCGCCTGATGGGCGGCGAGTGGCTGGATTATCTGCGCGCCACGTCGGATATTCTTTTCAAGTCGCCTGATAACACTCGGCTACCGGTGTATTTTACTGTGCTGGCCGGACTGCTCGCCGGTGCACGTGCCGGTAGCCAACGACTGCGACCACTGTATGCGCGACTGCTTGCGCTGACTTGTGGCGGGTTGCTGCTGGCGCTGGTTTCTGCCTATTGGCTGCCACTCGAAATTGTGGTGCAGGGGCAACCCTGGCGGGTGTTCTGGCTGGCGATTCCGGTCGCGGGTTTTGCCTTGCTGGATGTGATTCAATGTGCATCAGCCACTTTTCGTGTCGTGCCTTTGCTGATTGGTAGTGTGCTTGCACTGATGGCACTGGATGACGCATTCCTTCAACCCATTGTCTGGCTAATCTGCGGGGCGAGTCTTGTGCCCAGGCATTATCTCGTAATGCTCGCGGAAAGGGCTTGCTCCTGGCGCAAGACGGTTTGGGTAGTGATGATTGCGCTCTGGCTTGTGGCGCTGCCGGGATTCATCGTGGAGCTTGATATTGCCGGTGCGCGTTTTATTACGCCTTGGTGGCCAGAGGCTCTTTGGCTGCATGGTCTTGTAGCGGGGAGCATGTGGCCACTGCCGTTGTTGTTGGCATGGCTGTTTGGCCAGAAAAATATGCTGTTGTTGGCGATGAAGATGATGCCAATTGTTATCGCAGGGCTGCTGATCTGGGTGTTCGCATACTGGGATAAGCGTCCGGAGCCATTGCGGCTTATGGAAGCGAGTTATCTGAACAGCCGCCAGT
This sequence comes from Rugosibacter sp., assembly GCA_004322535.1. GTDB lineage: Bacteria > Pseudomonadota > Gammaproteobacteria > Burkholderiales > Rhodocyclaceae > Rugosibacter. The sequence continues at coordinate 16,496 of SCUZ01000063.1, read as the reverse complement.
CACCCCATCCATTCGTCAAATACATCCAGAGCGGCGATATTGTGGTCTGGCCGGAACGGGAATTGACAGTCTGGCTGACCCTGCATACCGCCAATTATTGGAGCAAGGCGCAGGGCATTGGCGTGGTGTTTTCGCAGGAGAAGTTCACCGAGTGGCAGCGGCGTGGGGTATTGGTAGAGGGTGCGTCCCGTCGCCTGACGTTGTGCGCTGATCCGATAGTGGATTGGGTGGTGGCAACACAGCTGATCCCGAGCATTGCGCCGCTGGCTGTCCTTCCTGACGCGGTGCTGTATGCCTGCTCGCCTCTGCGTGCCGTGTCACCAGCGCCGACTTTTTGAGAGTCTCAGGAAGACTGAATGCTCGCAAAAAACACCAACCTGCTTTTTGCTCTTATCAACCTGATGGCGGTTGCGGTCGTCTTCACGGGTTGGTGGCCGGTGCCTGGAAGTTATTTTCTGCTCGAACCCGCTTTATTTTGTTCGATGGCCATGCTGTGTTTGCTTATATTGTCAGTGAGCGAAGTGCGTGTCGACCGACGCAGCTTGTTCGCTTATGGTGCGTTTACTGCCTGGGTGGTTCTTTCCGATGCACTTAGCGGCGAATTTTTACCGGCGTTGGCGCGTGATGTTCATTGGTTGATTCTGCCGCTTCTAGTTGTTCTCTACGCGCGGCTTTTCGCCGGGAGCGAAGATATGCTCAAAGTGTTGCAAGTGGTGGTTGCGCTAAGTTTGATCATTATTTGCTACCGTTTAATCGACGGCGCTGATGCGGTTGTTAACTGGGTCAAGTTGCCAATTTTTGGCAATATCCGCCGCTTGGCCATGACGGTTGGGTTGATGAGTGTATTCCTCTACCGAGATGCCGGATATCGCCAAAGCGAGCAGTGGTTATTTGTACTGGCTCGGATTATTGGCTTGAGTTTGCTGTTTTGGTCAGGCAGCAGAGGGGCTATTCTGTCCTGGCTACTCGCATTTTTAACGTTTATCTGGTTAACCGGTCAGTGGTCAGCGTTGCGCGGTTGGCTGCTTGAAGTGATTGTGGCTGTAGCACTGGCGCTTTGGTTCGATGTCGGGAATCCCTCGATGGGCTTTTTGAACGCTTTTTTTCGCAGCGGGATTGGCGCTAGTGGTATCGATGGCATGTCTTCGGGCAGGTTGAGTTTATGGCTGAAAACGCTTGATGCGTTACACAAGCCCGGCGTCGCACTTTTGGGTGCCGGTGGCAATGGCTTCGTGCGCTTACGCCTGATGTTCGACCAGATATTTCATCCACATAACATCGGTTTGCAAGTATTGGCTGACTGGGGTGCAGGAGGTTTTCTTTTGCTGCTGTGGCTGGTCAGGCAGGGGATGCCTGAGCGTTCCGCCTGGAAGGCAAGCAAAGACAGCATGACGGGGTTAGGCGCGGCTCTCATGGTGTTTCTTTTGCTGACTGGTTTGCTGGATGGCGGGCTTTACCATCTGCAATATCTTTTCTTTGCGGCTATCGCCTTTGCGCTAACAGCCAAGCCAGTTGCCGTGGCTGCAAACGATGACGAAGGTATTGCCCAGCAGATAGCGGTCTCCCGTCTTGGTATTGCGGGGTTGCTGTTTGCAGCCATGTTTTTGCATTGGGTGGTCAGGGATTATCGCGCGGTCTGGCCGGTAACTCCTCATTTGCATCAGCCTTATGTCGTACCTCATCGTGGCTAGGCAGAATTTGTTTTTCTACTTTTTTCTTCGTGATATTCCTCTTCGACATTCACCGTCCAGATCGCCGACTTGTCGGTTGAGCCCGAAAGGATGGCTTCCACCGCAAGCTTGGCGGTGACCATCGAGTGGTCCTGGTTGTTGTAGCGGTGCATGCCGTTGCGGCCGACGAGGAACAGATTGCTGATGCCATCAGTGAATTCGCGCAGGGTATCGAAACGGTCGTAGCTGCCGAAATAGGCCGGGTAGGCTTTAGGTACGCGGGCGACGTGCCAGTCGAGTGTGTCGGCGGGATCGATGAGGTCGATCTTGGCCAGTTCGGCAATGGCAAAGCGCGAAAATTCTTCGTCACTCATGCGCCAGAGCTCATCCTCCTCCTGGCAGAAGTATTCGAGGCCCATCCAGATCGTGTCGGGATCATTGACCAGCGCCGGACTCCAGTTGTTGAAAATTTGCAGGCGGCCAATTTTTACATCCGGTTCCTGGATGTAAATCCAGGTGTCGGGCAAAAGGTTCAGCGGTGGTTTTCCCTCAGGACGTGGTTTGAGTTTTTTCAGCAGCAGGCCCATGGTGATGAAGTCGCGATACATCAGGCCATCCGCTATGGTAAGCACCTCTTCCGGCGCAGGGGGTTGCAAGGCTTGCACCATGTCACGCAGGGGCATGGTGGAGATCGCCCAGTTGCCGTGCCACCAGCGCCGAACCTTGTCCGCATCTTCGGTCTCAATCGCGACGATGCGATTATTTTCGCGTTTGAGCGTGACGACCTTCAAGCCAAAGTGAATTTCGCCGCCTTTGGCGCACAGTTCTTCGGCAGCGATGCGCCATATTTGGCCCGGGCCGAATTTGGGATAGAGAAAGCGCTCGATTAGGCTGGTTTCTGTGCCTTTTTGCGCGACATTGGCGCTGCTGCCACTGGAAAAGGTTTTTTTTGCCGCATGCAGAATGGCTTTGATGATTGACAAGCCCTTGATGCGTTGCGCGCCCCATTCCGGGCTGATGGCGCGGCAGGCGACGCCCCAGACTTTTTCGGTGTAGTCCTTGAAAAAGGTGCGATACAACTCGCCGCCGAAACGGTTGTAGAAAAAGTCTTCCAGGTTTTTTTCCGGCTTGCGTGGAAACAGGCTGGCCCAAACGTAAGTGACGCCGATGCGCACGAGCCGCACGGGGCCGAGGTTGGCCATGGTTTTCTTTGAAAGCGAAATCGGATAGTCAAAAAAGCGGCGCAGAAAATAAATGCGCGAGAGGCGTGGGCGGACCAGCAGGTGGCGATCATTCTTGGGGATTACCGAAAAACCGTCGGCGTCCTTGTCAGGGGCAACGGGCATCATCTGTCGCCACCAGTTCATCACCCAGTCAGACTTGGAAAAGAAGCGGTGGCCACCGATGTCCATGCGGTTGCCCTTGTATTCGATGGTACGAGAAATTCCACCGACATCGTTGAGCGCTTCGAGCACGATGGGCCGGATGTCGGAGTTCCTGGCAAGTTCAAGCGCAGCCGTCAGGCCAGCGGGGCCGGCACCGATGATGAGGGCAATTTGCATCATGGCAGTATTCCCCTTGGGGTCGTCGAGGCCTGTGGGGGCGAAAAAAGCAGCCAGCGACGTAGAGAAAAATTGAACAATAGAATGGTTGCGGTTGCTACGATTTTTGATAGCAGGTAATACAGACCGGCATGCTCTGTTAATAACCAGAGCAGTAAATTGTTAAGCAGGAGCCCTATAAAACCAATCGCGCCAAACACCATGAACTCATGCCAGCGGTTTGGCATGCGGCGAAAATCAAAAACCCAGGCCAGGCAGAGCAGGTAGTTGGTGGTAAGGCCGACGCAAAAAGCGAGCGAGGCAGAGAGGAGATAGTGGATGCCGACATGCTCTGTAAGAAAATAAAGACAAGCAAAGTCAACCGCAAAGCTTAATCCGCCAACGCCGAGATAACGAATGAATTGCCGGGTGGGCAGAGAAGAAAAATTCATTTTCATAAGCGAGTTTGCGCAAGCACCAGTGTCAGGTAAATTACGCGTAGTAGACTACTTGAGGATCGGCTGTTTCGGGGCGTATCCATCTTCCGATAAGAGGCGTAAAACAAATGAACTTCGATAAAGAACTCGATGCGCGTGGCTTGAAATGTCCGTTGCCGATTTTGCGCACCAAGAAGGCACTGGTTGAGTTAAAGTCCGGCCAGGTGTTGCGAATACTGGCGACAGATCCTGGCTCGGTACAAGACTTTGCAGCATTTTCTCGCCAGACAGGTAATGCCTTGCTTGGCAGTCAAAGCCTTGATGGTGAGTTTGAGTTTTTTATGCGGCGCAAATAATCGGCATCAATACGCAAGACTCAATATTCAGTGGATCGGTCCGCAATCAACATGAAACCAGCCGCGATATTTGTGCGCTCAGCTTGTCTCGTAGTGCGACAAACCCCGCCAGTCGCTCGCGCTCCTGGGCGACGACATTGGCTGGAGCGCGTTCGACAAAGCTCGCGGTTTGCAGCTTGTTTTCGGCTTTGATGATCTCCCCTTCAATGCGCGCGAGCTCTTTGCCGATGCGCTCTTTTTCAGCAGCGACATCAACCTCGATTTTCAGCATCAGGCGGAAGTCGCCGACGATTTGCACGGGGGCATCGGTGTCTGGCAAGGTCTCAGCTACCGTGACTTCGGATAGTTTGGCTAACGCGGCTAAATAAGGTGCGTAAGCTTGCAATGTCGCCGTCTCACCAGCGCCGACTAATGGCACTTTCTGCGCGGGCGATAAATTCATCTCGCCACGCAGGCTGCGGCAGGCGTTCACCATATTCTTCAAGGTCGCAATCCAGGCTTCAGCGGCGGGGTCGATGGCAATTTTGTTGGCTTGCGGGTAGGCTTGCAGCATGATGGATTCGCTGCCATCGCCTGTGGCTTTGCCTGCAATCGGGGCGACTTTCTGCCACAGTTCTTCAGTAATAAAAGGAATCAGCGGATGCACCACGCGCAGCACGGCTTCCAGCACGCGGATCAGCGTGCGCCGCGTGCCGCGTTGCTGGGCTTCGTTGCCATTTTGCAGCTGCACCTTGGCCAGTTCCAGATACCAGTCGCAGTATTCATCCCAAATGAATTCATACGCGGTCTTGGCGAGCAGATCGAAACGGTAATCGGCAAAATGTCTGGCGGCGTCGGCTTCCAGCGCTTGCAGGCGGCTGATGATCCAGCGATCGGCGGGCGAGAGTTCAATCGGCCCGATGCCGCCGCAGGCTGCGTTTTCGCGGACGGGCGGAATGCCGCAGTCCTTGCCCTCGCAGTTCATCAGCACAAAGCGCGTGGCGTTCCACAGCTTGTTGCAGAAATTGCGATAGCCCTCGCAGCGATGCATGTCGAACTTGATGTCGCGGCCGGGGCTGGCCAGGCTCAAAAAGGTAAAGCGCAGCGCATCGGTGCCGAAAGCGGGAATGCCACCGGGGAATTCTTTTCGCGTGCGCTTTTCGATTTTTTGCGCGTCCTTCGGGTTCATCAAGCCGGTGGTGCGCTTTTCCACCAGATCATCGAGCGTGATGCCGTCGATCAAATCAATCGGGTCGAGCACATTGCCCTTTGACTTGCTCATTTTCTGGCCTTCGGCGTCGCGAATCAGGCCATGCACATAGACATGCTTGAAGGGAATTTTGCCGGTGAGGTATTTGGTCATCATCACCATGCGCGCGACCCAAAAGAAAATGATGTCAAAGCCGGTGACAAGCACCGTTGATGGCAAGTAAAGATCCAGTGCGGGGTTGGATTGCGTTGGATATTCGGGCGTCCAGTCGAGCGTGGAGAACGGCCACAGAGCAGAGGAATACCAGGTGTCGAGCACATCTTCATCGCGCTTGAGTTGGCCGGTATAACCATTCTTTGCCGCGATTGACGTTGCTTCAGCCTCATTGTGCGCGACGATGATTTTGCCATCATCGGTATACCAGGCGGGAATCTGATGTCCCCACCAAAGCTGGCGCGAGATGCACCAGTCCTGGATGTTGTTCAGCCACTGGTTGTAGGTATTCACCCAGTTTTCGGGCACGAACTTGATCTCGCCCGATGAGACAGCTTCCAGCGCCTTGCCAACGATGGACTGGCCATCCGTGCCGGGTTTGCTCATGGCCACGAACCACTGGTCGGTGAGCATCGGTTCGATGATGACGCCCGTGCGGTCGCCGCGCGGCACTGTCAGCTTGTGGGGCTTGACGCTCTCCAAAAGTCCCGCCGCCTCAAGGTCGGCGATGATGACACGGCGGGCTTCAAAGCGGTCAAGTCCCTGGTACTTTTCTGGTGCGGTGTCGTTGATTTTGGCGTTGAGGCCCAGGATTGAGATCATCGGCAGCTTGTGGCGCTGCCCTACCGCATAGTCATTGAAGTCATGTGCAGGCGTGACTTTCACCACGCCGGTGCCGAACTCCTTGTCGACATAGCTATCCGCAATGATGGGAATCTCGCGGTTGCACAGCGGCAAAATCACGTGCTTGCCAATGAGATGCGCATAGCGTTTGTCTTCGGGGTGCACCATTACCGCCACGTCGCCGAGCATGGTCTCCGGCCGCGTCGTGGCAACAGTGAGATGGCCGCTACCGTCGGCCAGTAGGTAGCGAATGTGCCACATCGAGCCGTCTTCTTCCGTACTCACCACTTCCAGGTCGGAGACGGCTGTACCCAGCACCGGATCCCAATTCACCAGCCGTTTTCCACGGTAGATCAAGCCTTCGTTGTACAGCCGCACAAAGGTTTCGGTGACGATTTTCGACAGCCCCGCATCCATCGTGAAGCGCTCGCGCGTCCAGTCGGGGCTGGTTCCCAGGCGGCGCATTTGCTGCGTGATGGCACCGCCGGAATATTCCTTCCATTCCCACACTTTTTCGATGAATTTTTCGCGGCCCAGATCATGGCGCGAGACGCCCTGCGCATCGAGCTGGCGCTCGACCACAATTTGCGTGGCGATGCCCGCGTGGTCTGTGCCCGGTTGCCACAGCGTGTTGTCGCCGCGCATGCGGTGGTAGCGGGTCAGCGCATCCATGATGGCCTGATTGAAGCCGTGGCCCATGTGCAGCGTGCCGGTAACGTTCGGTGGCGGTAGCAGGATGCAGAAACTATCGGTTTTGGTTGTGTCCAACCCCGCTGCAAAGTAGCCACGAGATTCCCAGATCGGGTACCAGCGTTTTTCAATTTCAGCAGGTTCAAAGCTCTTGGCAAGTTCCATGGGGCAGGCAGATGGCGAAAAACACCAATTCTAGCGGAAGCCAATGCTAGCCTGCGCTAAAAGTCGGCTGCACCGAGTTTTCCGTTATCATTGCAGCTTCTCGCAGAAAGTTCTGCGCTGCTTTCTTTTATTCATGATTCGTAAGCTGTTTCACCGCGTTTTTCGTCGCGGCGGCCCGCTGCCTTCGGGTAAGCCGGGGCTGATTCCTTTGGCTCGCCATGGTATCCACCGTGATAGCGTCTCGCCCGGCGCGCGGCGCACGTGCGAGGCACTGCAAAAGGCGGGTTATACCGCCTATGTGGTGGGTGGGGCGGTGCGCGATTTGATCGCAGGCATTGTGCCGAAAGATTACGACATCGCCACCAGTGCCACGCCGGAGCAGGTGCGGAATCTGTTTCGTCGCTCGCGCATTATTGGCCGCCGGTTTCAGATTGTGCATGTGATGCAGGGTAGCGAAATGTTGGAAGTTTCCACTTTTCGCGCTGCGCACGATGCAGATACCGCCAAGGACGAACATGGTCGCGTGCTGCGCGATAACGTATTTGGTTCTATGGCAGAAGACGCCGCGCGGCGCGACTTTACGGTGAATGCGCTGTATTACGATCCCACGACGCAAATCGTGCACGATTACCACCACGGCGTGGCCGATTTAAAGCAGAAAACACTGCGCATGATCGGCGAGCCGACTGTACGCTATCGTGAGGACCCGGTGCGCATGCTGCGCGCGGTGCGGCTTTCCGCCAAGCTGGGATTGACGCTTGACCCTGCTTTGCGCGCGCCGATCCGGGCGATGGCTGATTTGATGGAAAACGTGCCGGTGGCACGTGTGTTCGACGAGATGTTGAAGCTGCTCTTTTCCGGCCATGCCGTGGAATGTGTCAAGCGCTTGCGCGATGATGGACTGCATCATGGCTTGTTGCCGCTGCTGGATGTGATTCTTGAACAGCCGCTGGGCGAAAAGTTTGTGCTTTTGGCTTTAACCAGCACCGATGCGCGCGTCAAGGCGGGCAAGTCGCTCTCGCCAGGCTATCTGTTTGCCACGTTGCTGTGGCACGAAGTGCTGGCCAACTGGGAGATACGCAAAGCTCGCCGCGAACTGCCTACGCCAGCGCTGTACGAAGCAATGGATGAAGTGCTTGACCAGCAGGGTGAGAAGCTCGCCATCACGCGCCGCATCGCGGGCGACATCAAGGAAATATGGGCATTGCAGCCGCGTTTCGAGAAGCGTGCGGGCAAATCGCCGCATCGTTTGCTGGAGCAGCCACGCTTTCGCGCGGCGTATGATTTTCTGGCCTTGCGCGCAGAAAGTGGCGAGATTGATCAAGAGCTCGCCGACTGGTGGCACGATTTTCAAATGGCCGATCTAGCGGGGCGCGAAGCCATGCTCTTGCCTGATAGCGGGCCGAAGAAACGGCGCCGTCGTCGTGCCAAAAAGCCAGCAGACGGCTTGGCTCATGCAGGCGATGCTTTGAGCACAACAGAATCCACGGTAAGCGACGAGGATTAAACCGTGGGCGTGCGTTGTTTTGTCGCGCTGGGCGCTAATCTTGGCGATCCGGTAGCCACCGTGAAGGCGGCGCTGGCCGCATTGCGTGAATTGCCGCAGATGGAATTGGTTACTGCTTCATCGCTTTATCGCACCGCGCCCGTGGGTTTGACGCCGGGTTTAACGGATCAGCCCGACTTTATTAACGCTGTGGTGGAGATGAGCACCGTATTGCCAGCGCCGATTTTTCTGGCCGAATTATTTGCCATCGAGGCACGCTTTGGTCGCCAACGCGATTTTGCTACCCCTGTGCCGAATGCGCCGCGCACGCTGGATCTCGATCTGCTGCTGTATGGCGATTTAGTGAGCCATGACGTGCAACTCACCTTGCCTCATCCGCGTTTGCACGAGCGGGCGTTTGTGCTGGCACCGTTGGCTGAAATTGCGCCGCAGTTGGTGGTTTCGGGGATGGGTGCAGTCAGTGCCCTGCTGGCGAAATGCGCCGGGCAACAGATTGAACGGCTGGGCCCGTAAATGAACCTCTAAACCATGCCGCAGATTCCCTTTCTCTGGCAGACTGCTTTGCTGCTCGCCGCCTCGAATGTCTTCATGACTTTCGCCTGGTATGCGCATTTGAAGAATCTCAGTGATAAGCCCTGGTGGATCGCTGCGCTGGTCTCGTGGGGTATCGCGTTGTTCGAGTATTTATTGCAGGTGCCAGCCAATCGTATTGGCTATCAGGCATTGTCCTTGGGACAATTGAAGATTCTGCAGGAAGTCATTACCCTCGCAGTGTTCGTTCCTTTTGCAGCTTTCTACATGCGTCAGCCGCTCAAGCTGGATTATCTGTGGGCGGCTTTGTGTATCCTAGGTGCCGTTTATTTTATTTTCAGATCACCATGACCTATCTCGCATCGAATAAACCCATCACCCTGCCTGAGCTGATCCGCATGAAAAAGGAGAGCGAAAAAATTGCCATGCTGACCGGCTATGACGCCAGCTTCGCTGCGCTCGAAGACCGTTGTGGCGTGGATGTGATTCTCGTTGGCGATTCGCTCGGCAATGTATTGCAAGGCAAGACCTCGACCCTGCCGGTAAGCATGGATCAAATGGTATATCACACCGAATGTGTCGGCCATATGGCGCAGCGCGCGATGTGCGTGACGGACATGCCGTTTGGCAGCTATCACGAATCCAAAGAGCAGGCCATGCGCAATGCCGTGCGCCTGATGGCGGCAGGCGCTGAAATGGTCAAGCTCGAAGGTGGTGCCGTGATGGCCGAGACCGTGCACTTTTTGGTTGCACGTGGTGTGCCGGTGTGCGCACACATTGGCCTCACGCCGCAATCGGTGCATGCGCTGGGCGGCTATCGCGTGCAGGGGCGGGGCGATGCGGCCGCAGCCCGCATGAAGGCGGACGCCACAGCGCTGGAAGATGCCGGTGCGAGTCTGATGGTGATGGAAATGGTGCCGGCCGAACTGGCCGGTGAAATTACGCAACTGCTGAAAGCCTGCGCCACGATAGGCATAGGTGCAGGCAAGGATTGCGACGGACAAGTGCTGGTGCTGCACGATATGCTGGGCGTGTATCCCGGCAAGAAAGGCCGATTTGTTAAAGACTTCATGCGCGATGCACAGAGCATTGACGGGGCCGTCACTGCGTATGTCAACGCCGTTAAAGACGGCAGCTTCCCTGCACCGGAGCATTGTTACTGATGCAGGTGCACGCAACGATTGCAGACGTGCGCGCAGCGCGTACGGCAATGGGTGTGCAGCGTGTGGCGGTTGTCCCCACCATGGGCAATCTGCATGCGGGGCATATTTCGCTGATGCGCCAGGCACGAGAATATGCCGATGTGGTCATGGCGACTATTTTTGTGAATCGCCTGCAATTCCGGCCAGGTGAGGATTTTGAAAAATATCCGCGCACCTTTGCGGCGGATTGCGCACAACTGGAAGCCGCTGGCGTTGATCATCTGTTCGCGCCTGTCGAGGCCGAGATGTATCCGCAGCCGCAAACCTATTATGTCGAGCCACCGCCAGAGCAGGCGGACATTCTGGATGGCGAATTTCGCCCCGGCCATTTTCGTGGCATGGCGACGGTAGTGTTAAAACTGTTGCAGATCACTCAGCCCGATACGGCTTTGTTCGGCAAGAAGGATTATCAGCAGTTGATGGTGATCCGCAACATGGTGGCGGACTTTAATCTGCCCATACAAATCATCGGTGGCGAGACGGTGCGCGCGGAGGATGGCCTGGCACTGTCGTCGCGCAATGGCTATTTGTCAACGGCAGAGCGGATTGAGGCACCGCGCCTGTTTCAGGTGATAACGAAGGTAGCTGCGGCCGTGCGGGCGGGGAATCTTGACTACAAGCAGCTTGAACAAGAGGCCATGGTCCAATTGCAGGTTCATGGCTGGTTGCCGGAATATGTTGCATTGCGTAAAAAACTTGATTTACAATGCGCCCCCGCTCACGATTCCGGTCTGGTGGTGTTGGCAGCTGCGCGTTTAGGCAGCACGCGCCTCATCGACAATCTGGAAGTTTAGGCCACTGCGATGCGCTCATGCCGGTGGTGTGCCAGTAGCGAAATGAATGCGCCAGCAGTTGATGTGGCGATGTGATGTATCCCAATGGCAATTGCCTCCCCTTTGCATGAGAAAGGAACGACAATGCAGCGCATGATGCTGAAATCAAAAATTCACCGTGTTACGGTGACACAAGCCGAGCTGCACTATGAAGGCTCCTGTGCGATTGATGAAAACCTGCTTGACGCAGCGGACATCAAGGAATACCAGCAGATCGACATTTACAACGTGAATAATGGCGAGCGTTTTACCACCTATGCCATTCGCGCAGAACGTAGTACCGGAACCATCTCGGTGAATGGCGCCGCCGCCCGCAAGGCAGCACCGGGCGACTTGTTAATCATTGCCAGCTATGCAACGATGAATGAAATCGAGTTGGTGAATTTTGAGCCGGATCTGGTGTACGTGGATGCAAAAAACCGCATTACGCATCACAGCAAGAAAATCCCGACGCAAGCGGCTGCCTGATTTAGGTTGTTGCAATGAAAAAAGCCCGCGTTGTTTTTCAGTGCGGGTTTTTTTATTGCATTAAGCGCATTTGCGGTTGATTATTTTTTGCTCAACCCACCCAGCAGAGCGGCCACTGTGCGTTTTTGGCGGGTGGCGGAAGGTTTTGCCGTTACGGATACCCCTGTTGTCGCGCTGATTTTATTTTCGTAAGGTTTGGTGGGGTCGAAATCGAGTTTCGGCAAGCGCGCGGTTTGTGCGTTGGCTGAGTGTGTGTACGCGGGGGTGGATGCTGATGATGGCGGGCGATGGTCGCGTGGTTTTTCCAGACGCTCCTTTGGTAGATGCTCCCTTGCTCGAGGTGGGCGCTCGGTATTTGCTGCGTTTGTCGTGTGTTGATTATGCTCGGGCCGTGCCAGGGGCGATGAACGATCATGGCTGTCAGGCTTGCCGTGGCGCCTTGCCCCACGATGTTCTCCATGCTGGCTGGATGACTCTGCGGTGTCAGCATCTTGCGTCAGACTGCTGCTGTCAATCCGCGTGATGGGGCGGTTGATCAGTTTTTCAATGTCACGCAGGCGTTCGGTTTCTTCCGGGGCGAAGAGCGAGATGGCTATGCCTTGCTTGCCCGCGCGGCCGGTGCGGCCGATGCGATGGACATAATCTTCTGCTGTGTGGGGCAGTTCATAATTGATGACATGGGGTAGATCGTCAATATCCAGTCCACGTGCAGCGACGTCGGTGGCGACTAACACACGGATTTTGCCGGATTTGAAATTTTCCAGTGCTTCTGTGCGTTGCGCCTGGCTTTTGTCGCCATGAATGGCGTCCGCTGCAATGTCTTGCCGGGCCAGATGCACGGCCAGCCGGCTGGCGCCAAACTTGGTGCCAACAAACACCAGCACCTGGCGCATATCTTCTTGCGTGAGCAGCTTGACGAGCAAGTGGCGCTTGAGGCCGCTGGTGACAGGGTAGACGCGATGGGTGATGGTTTCGCTGACGGCATTGCGTCGTGCGACTTCAATGAGCCGTGGCGACTTCAACATGGTGTCCGCCAGTTTTTTGATTTCGCCGGAAAAAGTGGCAGAGAACAACAGGCTTTGCCGCGCGGTCGGCAGCATGGCCAGAATGCGCTTGATATCAGGCATGAAGCCCATATCCAGCATGCGATCGGCTTCGTCCAGCACCAGCACTTCAACGGAGTTAAAGCTCACGCTTTTTTGCTGCACGTGATCGAGCAGCCGGCCCGGCGTGGCAACAACAATTTCGCGGCCTTCGCGTAGTTGGGCGATTTGCGGCCTGATATCAACCCCGCCGTAAATACATACGGAGCGCAGCGGCAAATGCTTGCTGTAAGTGACAACGCTTTCATGTACTTGCATGGCCAGCTCGCGCGTTGGCGCGAGGATCAGCGCACGCACCGGGTGACGGGCGGGCGAAGGCGACGAGGTGGCATGCGGTGCCAGGCGTTGCAGCAAGGGCAGGGTGAAGCCTGCGGTCTTGCCGGTGCCGGTTTGTGCGCCGCCCATGACATCGTGCCCGGCCAGAATGATCGGGATGGCTTGTGTCTGGATGGGGGTGGGGGTTGTGTAGCCCGCATCCTTGACGGCACGCAGCAGTTCGGGCAACAGGCCGAGCCCGTCAAAGGTCGGCGCTGGTGATGCGGCGGCTGGCGCGGCTACGACGTCTAAAGAGGATACGGCTGGGGAACCCAAGCCAAGGGGGGAAGTGTTTTCGTTCAATGAAACTCCTGAATCGGCCTGCCCTTTTGAGGGGGAACCGGTTCAGGCAGCGAAATACTGGAAAATGCTGTGCGGCGGAATGCCGGATTGCAGGCCAACCGGCATTGCCTACAGCAGCATTGTATTACACTTGAACAGATAATGCGTCGGCTGTTCTTAACACAGTTTTTCGTATCCAGCAGGAATAACCCGGGAATAACCACCATGAATTTTGTAAATCTAGGAAAAAGTGATCTGTGCGTCTCCTCCGTGTGTCTTGGCACCATGACTTTTGGCCAGCAAAACAGCGAGGCCGAGGCGCATGAACAGCTGGACCATGCACTTGCCCAGGGCATCAATTTCATCGACACCGCTGAAATGTATCCAGTGCCGCCCAAGGCGGAAACCACCGGTGCGACGGAACGCATTATCGGCACCTGGCTGAAGCACCAGGCGCGGGAGCGCGTGGTGCTTGCCACCAAGGCGGCAGGCACAGGCCGGATAGCGTGGATTCGCGATGGAACGCTGACGTTCGACCGTAAAAACCTGCGTGCGGCGGTTGATGGCTCGCTGGATCGTCTGCAAACCGACTATATCGATCTTTACCAGCTGCACTGGCCGGATCGCAATGTGCCCACGTTTGGTCAGTACCAGTTTGAGCCGGAAAAAGAGCGTGCTTTTGTGTCGTTTCTGGAAACTCTGCAAGCGCTCGACGAGCTGGTGAAGGAGGGCAAGATTCGCCATATCGGTTTGTCCAATGAAACACCGTGGGGCGTGATGCAGTTTTTGCAAACGGCCGAAGCGCAGGGCTTGCCGCGCATCGTGTCGATTCAGAATGCCTACAGCCTGCTTAACCGAACATGGGAAATGGGTCTGGCCGAAATCGGCTATCGCGAGCAGGTGTCGTTGTTGGCTTATTCACCCTTGGCATTTGGTTTTTTATCGGGCAAGTATTTGGCTGATCCAAAGGCCCGTGGCCGGGCAACCCTGTTTGGCGCTTTTGCCCAGCGGTACACAAAAGTTAACGTGCCCTTAGCGGTTGCCGCATATATTGAGCTGGCTCGTCGCCACGGCATGACGCCTGTGCAACTGGCGTTGTCTTTTGTGGCGTCGCGCTGGTTTGTTGGCAGCATGATTATTGGTGCAACAACGCTGGCACAGCTAAAGGAAAACATTACGGCTTGTGCGCTACCGCTGGCGGAAGATGTTTTGCAGGAGATCGAAGCGCTGCATCTGCGCTATACGAATCCGGCACCGTAAATTACACCGGGGCGTGAGCCAGCAGTATCGAGTGCAGGGGGGCCAGGCGCTGCCATTGTTGATGTGTTGCATTGGCTGAAATATGGTTTTCCAATACGTCCCCCGAAAGGGCGTGCAAGGCATTGAATGTTCGTTCGAGTAGCCACGGCTGGGGCAGCATGGGACCGAAAAAAACCACTTTGCCGTGATTAAAAATGAGCAGAGTAGGGAAGTTTTCAATATCCATATCCGTGCCCCCGTCGATGCTGTTCAGTTCATCTGCTGCATCCTCGATATCGATCCAGCGAAACGCGGTATCCGTAAACTGCTGCGCCACCGCGCTAAAGCCTGCGCGATAGTCGCGACAGGTGCTGCACCAATCAGCGCATAAGCAGGCCACCAAAAAATCTGTCGGAGGTGTTGAGTTGGACGCAGCAGGAGGCACGGGCGGGTTATTGCACAGATGGCGGGTTTCCCCAATAAGTTGATTTTACCGTGCAGCGTCGTCGATGCGCTCTCTGCTCACCTTGCGGAGTATTGCTTTTTCCTCTACGCCCACTGGGCGTAGATATTTTGCGCCTACAGAAAATCCGGATTGATCGCCGCGCGCAGCACGATCTGTGGTTCACTTTCGCGCATTCGGCTGGAGAACCACCAGATGGCGCCTTTTTTCATGGGCCAGTCGGCTTCTATCCCGCTCAGCAGCAAGGCAGCTATACGCCCGAGCGTCGGCTGATGGCCAACAATCACAACCGCACCCGGGTTTGTCGGCCAGTTGGCCGCCGTGAGGATATCAGCCACCGTAGCACCAACGCCGACTTTTTTTTCAATTTCGTAGGGCAGTTCCAGCGTGTTGGCTGTTTGCTGCGTGCGCTCAGCCGGGCTGACAAGAACACGGCACTTGCGCGGTAAATTCTGGTGCAGCCAGTGCGCTACTTTTTTTGCCTGTTTTTCGCCACGCGGGGTTAGGCGGCGCTTGTGGTCAGGTAGCGTTGCATCACCGTCTTCTGCTTCGGCATGCCGCCAGAGAATCAAATCCATTGCATTATTTCCGTGCACATACGTTCACATGTTCCATGTCATTGCTTGCATAAGGCCAGTATAGGCAGTGAACATGACGCGCATGTGACGGTTGTTTATTCGGTGCTGCAAAGAGATTGGTGGCCAATGCATTGGCATGCGGTTAATACAGCTTAAGGGTTGCCAGTTTTTCCAATTGCTTTTCAAGGCGACGCAAGGCGAGGGCTAAGCCTGCCAGCAGTTGCGCATGGCGTGCACCGTGCCAGTGGCCGATCAGGGTAACTGCCGCACGCAAGGAGGCGTCTTGCCCGGCATATGCCATGAGCCAGTTTCCGGCTTGAGACAGATCGTTGAGTTGTCCGAGGATGTCTTGCAGGTGCGTGAGTTGGCGCAAAATCGGTGGTTGTTTTTTCGACCCGGTTTTTAATTCAGTGAATGAGCTGAAAAACTCCAGGGCATAGCGCAAGCGCTTGATGGCAATGCGCAGGGCATGCAGCGATGCCGGATGTTCATGATGCATGGCGCGCATCCGCCGCGCGACGTGTTGGCCGGTGCTGTGCAGACGCTTTGCAGCGAAGCGGGGTAGCTTGAGGGAACGGGGAGGTGCGCTGGAAGATGAGTCGGTCTCTTGCTGATGCAGTGCTTGTAATGCGATGAGCAGGGCGTGTCCGTAGGCGGGTGAATCAAGTAGCGCAATGGCTTGGTTACGGGCTTGCTGCCGGTGCTGATGTATGGCGGCTAACATGGCTATCAGCGGTGCTTTGTGCGTGTCACGCTGTTTTTTGGTCATCTCGTCAAGCACAGGTGCGGCAATGTTGGCGTACAGCACATCCAGATCGCGCACCTGGCCAAGCTGCACCATGAGTGGCGTGAAGACCTCTTTTAGCGGGGAGATGAAGCCTGGCGGCAGAAGGGGAGAAAAAACCCGCAGTGCGGCGCGCAACCGGCGCATGGCCACGCGCATCTGATGAATGTATTCAGGGTCTTCCGTATGCAATGCGCCGTGGTAGTTTTGCTGTAAATGTTCGAGGCAGGCAAGGGCTATGCTGCGAAAAGCCGCTAGCGGCGACAGATTGCTGGTGAGCGATACGTCAGCAGCTTTGACAGGTTG